>JASHQZ010000106.1 GCA_030038835.1 candidate division FCPU426 bacterium | reverse complement strand
AATTTGTAGCGCTGGTTGAGTTCGTCGTATTCTTCCACAGCCACCATGTTCACCAGTCCCAGGCGTTCGATCTTGGCCCTCAGCTCGATGGACTGCTTCTCCGCGGCCTCGCCGTTGAAGTCCTCTTCCAGGGCTACCGGCGGGTTGTCCATGTCCACCTTGTATTCCACCTGCAGTTTTTCTTCGATGTTGCGCATCTCCACGTTCACCTGCGCTTCCTGCACCTCGAAATGGTGCAGGTCCTTCTGGATGTCCTCGGACTTGGCGCGGGCCTGCCGGACCTTCTCCGTCCTTTCCTCGGTTTCCATGGCGGCTTTCTCGCGCTTTTCCACGATGATCCTCACCCGCGCGTCGGCTTGCTGCTTGGCCTCGGAAAGGCCGCCGGCCTTTTTCTCCAGGTCGTCGAGGTCCAGGGACAGCTGTTGTTCCTGCAGGTCGATCTGTTTGTTTTCTTCCCCCTTTTGGGCCGCCGATTGGGCCAATTGATCCTGTTCCAATTGGTAGCGTTCGGCCTCTTCCTTGGAGCGGGCGGCCACCTCGTCCAGGGCCGAAAGCTCCAGCTCGACCTGGAGGATCTGCTTGGATATCTCCTCTTTCCGGGATTGCAGTTCCTGCAGGTGGCGGCGGGCCTCCGAGATTTCCTCCTGGGTCAGGTGGTGGGCTTGCTCGCTTTCGGTCAAAAGCCGGCTCAATTCCTGGATTCGGTTCTTGTCCGTGTTCCAGTGCTCCTCCACCTGGGCCTTTTCCTTCTCTTCCGCTGCCTTTTCGGAAGTGAGCCGCCCCTGGGTTTCCCGGGATTGGGCGATCTCCTTTTCCATCTCCGCCAGGCGGATCTTCTGCTGCTGCCTCCGGGCCTCGGTGCCGACAAGGAGGTCTTCCGTGTGCTTGCGGCTTTTCTTGGCTTCGTGGAAGAGCCCTTCGGCTTCCTGGATCTGTCCCTCCAAAGCCTTGATCTTCTCCGAAAGCTCGGACATCTCACGGTGGCGGCCCAGCAGGGAAACGCCGGTGACGGCCGATCCGGCCTTGAGGAAGCCCAAGGGGCCCAGCCGGTCCCCTTCCTGGGTGACGAACCGAATTTTGGGGTAGGCCCCGGCCAGCGCTTCGGCTGCGGCCAGGTCCCGGATGAAGACGTCCTGGTCGAAGAGGAAGCGCACGACCGGGTCAATGGAAGGGTCATATTTGAGCAAAGAGACTACCGAGGCTTCCACTCCGGGCTCGGCAAGAAGCGCTTCCGGCAGCTGCCCGCCCTGGGCCCGCTGGAGGTCTTCCAGGATGAAGAGGGAGACCTTTCCCTGTCCCTCGGACTTGAGATACTCGACGACTTTATGGGCCGTGGCCCGGTTTTGCACCACCAAGGATTGCAACTGGCCTCCCAAAAGGGCCTCCACGGCGTTTTCATGGGCTTGGTCCACGGAGATCAGGTTGGCCACCACGCCCAGGACCTCCTGCCACATGAGGGGCTCATTTTGCTTGGCCTGCAGGACGGTCTTGACGCCCGCGTCATAGCCGGTCAGCTTGTTCTGGAGTTCCTCCAGGACGCCGTAGCGGGACCTCACCTCCGAGCGGTTGTTGTTCAGTTGCTTCAAACTGGAGTTGATGTCGTCGATCTGGGTTTCCTGCTGCACCAGGGCGCCTTGCAGTTGGAGGATGGTTTCATCCAACTGTGTTTCCTCGGCCCGGGCCGCGCGTTTTTCTTCGTGCAACCGGGCCAGCCCCTGTTCCGCCTCGCCCAGTTCCCTTTGGAGCCGCCCGATTTGTGCGGCCAGGTCCCCCACGCGGCGGGAGGTTTCCTCGTCCTGGGATTTCAAGGATTCCAACTCGGCCTTCATTTGCGCGGCCTTCCGGACCAGGTCCATGGCCGCCGCGTTTTTGGTCTCCAAGTCCTGGTTCTTGGCCGTTAGGTCGCTGTCCAGGGAGGCCAATTTTTCCGCGAACCCCGCCTTGAGGCCGTCCTTTTCCTTCTTTTGGGCTTCCTTGTTCTCCAGGAGGCGCAGCCTCTCCGCCACCCAGATCTTGAGCTGCTCGATGCGGCCCAGGGCCTCGGCCACTTGCTGCTCATTGCGCAGCTTTTGGTCGGCCAGCATGTTGCGGTGCCGCCGGGTGCCTTCCACCCGGCCCTGGGTCACCTCCACTTCGCTGGCGGCCTTATAGGCCTGCTCCCGGACTCCGGCCAGCTCCTGTTCGACCTCGTTCAACTGGGCGCGGTGGCCTTTCTCGTCCTGCTCCAACTTGTGGGTTTCCCCTTGGGCCGCTTCCAGCCGTTCCCGCACCTGGTTCATCTTGTGGTGGAGGTCCTTGAGCTTGCCCTTGAGCTGGACGGACTTATGCAGGTGGATCTGCACCTGCAACTTGGCCAGTTCCTCCTTGTATTCGCGGTATTTCTCGGCCTGCTTGGCCTGGCGCTCCAGGGTGGAAATCTGGCGCTTGATTTCCGCGATGATGTCCGAAATGCGGATGAGGTTCTGGTCCGTGGCGTCCAGCTTGCGCAGGGCCTCCAACTTGCGGGCCTTGTACTTGGTGATGCCCGCGGCCTCCTCGAAGATGGCCCTGCGCTCGGTGGGCTTGGACATGATGATCTGGTCCATTTGGCCCTGGGCCATCACCGAGTAGGTGCTCACCCCCAGCCCCGTGCCCATGAAAAGTTCCTTGACGTCCTTGAGCCGGGCGGGTGCCTTGTTGATGAGGTACTCTCCCTCCCCGGAGCGGAAGACCCGCCGCGTGATGGAGATCTCGTTGTATTCCAGGGGGATGGTCTTATCCTCGTTGGAGAGGGTCAGGGTGACTTCCGACATGCCCGAGGGCTTTCGTGCGTCGGTGCCGTTGAAGATGACGTCCGTCATTTCCGAGGCCCTCAGGCCCTTGGCGGACTGCTCGCCCATGACCCAGCGGATGCTGTCGGCCACATTGGTCTTGCCGCAGCCGTTGGGGCCCACCACGGCCGTGATGCCTGGCTCAAAGAGAAGTTCGGTTTTGTCGGCGAAGGATTTAAAGCCGTTGATTTCGAGCTTTTTGAGGAACAACCGCGGATCTCCGTGAAGAAGGTTCGATTTTTCGAGGCGAAGGGGCGTGGAAATGACGTTGAAAAGGGCTTCCAGGGAGGACTGTATCATCCCTACCGGTAGATGGCAAGGGATTTAAGACCACCAAATGTAGCGCAAGAAAAGCCGGTGGTCGGCGGTCGGCAGCCTTCCGGCTTGGCCTTTCCGTCCGCTATGCACCGTGGACTGCCGACTGCCTTTAATTGAATTCCAGCAGTGAAAAAGCCAGGTTGGTGCGGCGCAGGCGGCTGGAGATGAGGCTGATCAGGGTGCAAAAAACGTCATAGGCCACGTCGGGGTTTTTCTTGAGGAACTTCTTAAAATCCTCTCCCTTCACCACGTGCACCGAACAGTCCTCCCGCGCCTTGACCGTCGCGGAATAAGGGGCGTTGTCGAACACGCTCATCTCGCCGAAAATGGACCCGCGGCTCAAGTCCGCCAGGTACTTCTTGTCGCCGGGTTGCTTGCCGGACTTGGAAACCTCGGCCCGCCCGTTGATCATGATATGCAGGTTCCCCCCCGGCTGGCCTTCTTCGATGATGGCCTCGCCCGCCTTGTACTCGTGGACCTTGCCCAGCTTGAAAATCTGGCTTAAGGTCTTGTCCGGCATGCCGTCGAACAGGCTGACTTCCTTCAAAAAATCCGTGACCGGCGCTTCCTTGCGGGCTGCCATAGTCTCCCCCTCCTGCAAAACAAATGTCGAGTTTTGCCCCCATCCGTCATTTTCAATATCGGATTTCGCCCGATGATGAAGATGAGGGCGGCCTAGTTTTCATTGCGGGGCCGGGGGCCCCGTGCTTCCCTTTCTTTTTTCAGTTTCCAAACCAGGTAATAGGTGCGCGCCAGCGCGAACAGCAAGCCGCAAATCCCTATCCCATAAAGAAGATACGCCGCCGTGCGGTTCGACAAGGTCTGGCCCTTTCTTAAAGCCCATGCCGGGGACGGACGACCGGCATCTGAAAGGCCCTTCGATAAGCCCAGGGCCTTGAGGCTCTCGAAGGGCTGCCTTTAATTGTCCGCTGTTGCCTCGGAGTAACGGTAAGGCGCTTCCCAGCTGGCCACGAGGCGGTTAGGTGAAAGCCGGCTTCCGAACTTCTTTTGCAGTATATGGAGGGCCGCTAAATCAGCCTCCCGGATTTGCCGGGCCCGGGGAAGCGCGGTCTCGGCGGGGAAAATCCCTTCCGCCGGGCCCACCCGGAGCCATACTTTTTTATGGGCGTCTTGCCGGATATAGACCTCCACGGCCAGTTGGGTGTGGGGCTCCTTGAACGTGAACTTGCGCCACTGGGGACCCGCTTGACCCTCATAGCTGCCTTCCTCGGGTTTTCCCTCGTCCGGGCTGATCAGGCGGTACTTCTTGTTGATGAGCGCGTTCAGGACTTCCTGGGAAGTCCAAGCCATCCGGGAGACGACGTTCCCCCCCTTCGCCCTCACCCATCCCCCGAAAATGACGTTGGGCCGGTGCTGGGAGGCCTGCCAGGGCTTGAGGGCCTCACGACTTTTCTCCGGCGTGGCCACCGGGGTCTCAGCCGCGGGGGTGGATGCCGGTTCGGGACTGGGTGTGCTTTCAGGGGTGGCGGATTCGGCCTGGGAAGCCGGCTGGCCGGGAAGAGGCGGCAGGGCCGCCTGGCCGTTGTCGGAAGCCGCGGTCGCGGGAGAACCGGCCGGCCCTTGGGTGGCGGCCTGGCCTTGGGAAGGCAGGGGCGGCAGGGCCTGCTGGCTGTTGTCCGTGGAAGCAGCGGTGGCGGGTGCCTGGGTGGCGGCCTGGTTTTGATTGGGCAGGGGCGGGAGGGGCGGCATATCCTGGGCTAAAAGGCCACCTGCCGCCAGGAGGAAGAAGGGGAACGCCGGAAGCCGTTTCATCATGCCAAAGCTCCTTAAAAATGGGGTTAAGAGGATTTTTGGAAGGCCCTTATTTTAACCTGATCGGCGCAACGCCCAACAAAATTCTTTTAAAGTCAGTCGTTAGTTGTCAGTCCTCAGCAAAAGCCCAAGACCCTGAGTTTTTTAGCTAACGACTAACGGCCTGGGACTAACGGTTGCCGTTAGAATTTAGCGGTCAACAACGGCAATTGGAAAGCCACTTCCCGGGAGGCGTCCGGATTTTGGACGTAGGTGGTAGTTCCGGGCGGGGGGTAGGGATTGGTCAAAACCGAAACGCAGGAAATGGTGGTGGTCCCGGCGAAGGCCAGCCCGAGGAAGGCCCAAAAATAATTGCCGCCCACCTGGAAATTACCGGTCAGGGCCAGGGAGGCCGCTGCGGTGAGGAGGAAACTCGCTCCCGCGGCGAAAGGCGCGGAGGAGAAGAAAATAACCTGGAAATCCTCCAGCTGGTTTTCCTTGTATTCGAGCCCCTCGGGGTCGTAGCCATAGGCCTGGCGCTCGTACTCAAAGGGCTTGGCGAACCCGCTCTGGCCCAAGGTCTCATCCAAAGGGTTGGCGCCTTCGGCGGGTATGGCCAGTTGGGCCCATCCGGCGGCCGGAACCAAGGCCAGCGTTGCGATGAAAAATAGGATGGATAAGCGTAAAAACATGGGGTTATTTTAACGCCTTCAAAATCCGTATGAAAATAAAAATTCGCCCCATCGCGAAGGGTGGAAAAGGAATGGAAGGGACAAAAAAGCCCAGTGGCCGGCCTCCGTGACCGGTAAAAAGGGTTGATATCCGTTGTATTTTTAGCCTGCTTCAAAAATCAGTTTTTCGTTTACCGAATCTTTTCTCCCCGCCTCCGAAGCAGGGAGGAAAGCCTCGGCCCGGTTCTTAAAACATTTCTTCCCGTTTCTGCGAGGAGCCGGTAAACTCTTGTTGCGCCGCTCTATCCCCCAACCCTTCCAACACCTACCAGGGACAAAATTCATGCCCCACACCAACCGGCTCCCCAAGAAAGTCCCTGCGGCATTCCTTCTCATATTGATTCTCGCCCCTATGGCTTTTGCCCAAGGTTCCATCCAACAGGGCTTTTTCACCACCTCCGATGGCGTCAAACTTCACTACTTGGAATCGGGCCAGGGACAAGCCCTCCTCCTCGTGCCCGGCTGGCTGATGCCGGCGGATATCTGGGAAAACCAGATCCAGGATCTTTCCAAGGATTACCATGTCATCGCCTTGGACCCCCGCTCCCAAGGGGGATCGGACATGACCCCGCAGGGCAACGATCCTTTGAGGCGTTCCAAGGATATCAGCGAGTTGTTGGATCATCTCCAACTGGGCTCGGCGGTCCTGGTGGGTTGGTCCCTGGGGGCCTTCGATATTTTGGCCTATCTGCGCCAATTCGGGACGGCCAGGGTATATGCCGTGGCCCTGGTGGACAGCCCCTTGGCGGCCCCTTCCACGCCCGCCCCGGCCCAACGCACTCCCTTTCTCCAGCGGTTTCAAAGCGACCGGCAGCACGCGGGGCCCGATTACGTTTGGAGCTTGTTCAAGAAGCCCCTTCCGCGGGGCTTCTTCAAAAAACTGGAGGCGGCGGAAGCCCTGGTGCCCACTGATATCGCGTTGTCCGTTTTGGACAACGCCCGTCCGGGCCAGGCCTGGGAGCCCAGTATCCAGACGCTGCGCCAGATCCCCCTGCTTTACGCCGTCACGCCCACCTACGCGTCTCAGGCCGAATACCTCCTCCAAATCGTCCCCTGGGCCCGGGTGGAGAAATTCGAGGACTGCGGCCACGCCCTTTTCGTGGACCAGGCCGCCCGTTTCAACGCGGTCCTGCGGGACTTCCTGAAACAGGCTTCCCTTTATCCGCCCGGCCTGTCCCTTCCCAGGAAAGTCTCCCCTCCTTTGGGAGCGGCCGTGCCCCCCCCGGGGCCGGCCGGGACCGGCGTGGCTTCCAGGTCCTCCGCGCCTTCACCCGCTGCTCCGGCCCTCCCCACCTCTACCCCTTTTCCGCTTTTCACTTTTACGCCTTCCTCAACTTCCACTCCCGTTCCGACGGCGCCGGCCCCGCTGCCAACCTCCACCTTGACCCCTTTGCCCGTTTTCACCTTTGCGCCCTCCTTAACCCCCACTCCCGTCCCGTGGACGCCGGTTCCCCCATCCGCTCCTTCCCTCACGTCTTCGCCGGTTTCCAGCCCGCTTCCTTCGCCCATAGCGGGCTTTCGCCGACATAAAAAAGGCGCGGTCCCGGAGGTCACCCTCCGGGACGGTTATTTCGCCACCAGCGACCATGTGAAACTTCACTACGTGGAGGCGGGCCAGGGCTTGCCGCTGGTTTTCATTCCCGGCTGGCTCATATCCGCCCAGATCTGGGAACCCCAACTGGAGGACCTATCCAAGGATTACCACGTGGTGGCCCTGGACCCCCGCTCCCAAGGCCTCTCCGATATGACATCCGTGGGGGATGAACCCCTGCGCCAGGCCAAGGACATCCAGGAACTGCTGGACCACCTCCAGTTGAATTCCGTCGTGCTGGTGGGATGGTCCCATGGGGGCTTCCAGGTCCTGGCTTACATGAATGAATTCGGCACGGACCGCCTTTACGCCGTGGGCCTGGTGGATTCCTCCCTGGGGGCCGCCTCCAGCCCCGTGACCACCGGCCGGCAGGCGAAGTTCTTGGAGGATTTGAAGACCGACAGGCCCAACGCCCTACGGGGCTTTATATGGAGCCTTTTCAAAAAGCCGCCTCCGCCGGACTTTATCAAGGACCTGAGCCAGTCCGCCCTGCTGACTCCCCCGGATATCGCCTTGGCCCTGCTCAATAACGTTTTTCCCGGGGACCGTTGGCAGCCCAGCGTCCAGGTCCTGCGCCAGATACCCATCTTTTACGCGGTGACCCCGAAATTATCCTTCCAGGCCAACTACCTGGCCCAAGTCTCCCCCTTGGCTCACGTGGAAATGTTTGAAAATGAGGGACATGCCTTGTTTGTGGACGATGCCGCGCGCTTTAATAGCGCCCTCAGGAATTTCCTCCGGCAGGCGGCTTTCTACCCGCCGCAAGTGTCGGCGCGGATGGGCCCCAAGCCCACGGCCACGGCGCACCCGTAAAGACGGATTTTGAAGGTTTGGATTCTCATTTGATGATTCGCGAAAACTCGGCAAGGATTTTTAAATGACTTCACCTCAGGGGGGCCGTTTCAAACCGTCCAAGTCAACGGCCGGGCCGCGCCCAACGGATGCGGCGTAAATGGCGCCGCCAAGGAAAGAAGGAACCCAGGAACCGCGGAAGAAAAAAACGATTAAAGCGACCCGCGGCGGTCTTTCCCCCCTTTTCCGCTCTCTTCGCCCCTTGGCGGTTCGAATTATCTTTTTTTAAGGATTGGATAATGAACGCGATCGAAAGCCGTTCCCAACTCTCCAGGCCGGGCCGCCAGCTCTTGGGGGCCCTTTTCGCGGTTTCCGCGGCCAGCATCGGCTTTGAGATCCTGCTGACCCGCTACTTCGCCATCGCCAGCTGGTCGGAGTACGGCTACTGGGTCATTTCCATCGCCATGGCCGGTTATTCGGCCAGCGGCGTGATCTTGAGCCTGTTCCGGAACTTCTTCTTCCGGCACGCCCACCGCTTCTTCTTCTTCATCCCGCTCTTCCTGCCCCTGGTGGCCTGCCTGGGCTTTTACCTGGTGACCCTCAACCCCTTCAACCCCCTGGAATTCCAGGACCCGGCCCTTTGGGCCGACCAGTTCCGGAACATCGCCAAATACTACGCCGCCCTGTTCCCGGTCTTTTTCTTATCCGGCATTTACATCAGCCTGAGCTTCCTGGCCCTCACGAACGAAAGGATCTCCTCGGTTTACGCGGCCGACCTGGTGGGCGCCGGGGCCGGGGCCCTTTTCATCCTCCTGGCCATGTTCTGGGTCCATCCCTTTTACCTCTTGTGCACCCTGGTCCCCCTCTGGTCCCTGGCCGCGCTGCTAACCCAGCCCCGGGCCCGGTTCCAGTCCAAGCCCTGGATCGGCTGGGCGGCAGTGGCCGTGTTCTTCGTGGCGGGCGTGGTCGGCGGGCTGAAGCTGAATAAGGCCCATTTCTGCCAGTACAAGATGATCACGCCCGCCCTCAACGTGTCGGACATGGAGGTCAAAAGGCGGGTTTTCTCCCCTTGGGGCTATTACATGCTGCTGGACAACTTCACCGAGCGGCTGGACATTGACCTTTCCAATAATTACGTCCTGTTGAAGGTGGACGGGCCTCCCCGGGCCTACGGCCTTTACCTGGACGGAAACCGCATCGGCTCTTTCCCCAAGAGCCCCGAAACCGACCTTTCCTACGCCAAGGCCGCCTTGGATATTTTCCCTTACGTCCTCAAGCCCGGCAGCCGCGCGCTTTTGATCGGCACCCGGGGCGGCTTCCGCGTCGGCGAGGCCCTGGCCTACCAGGCTTCCGATTTGGTGGCCCTGGAAAGCGACCCCATCATCATGGACCTGCTGGAAAGGCGCCTGCGTGAGAACGAAAAACATTGGCTGCGGGACAAGCGCGTGACCCTCCTGCGCCAGTCCCCCGAATCCTATTTGGCCGCCTCCAAGAAGGGCTTTGACATCATCGACCTTTCCTCCGAGTTCCTGGACCAGGCCGACGCCAACAAATACGCCTTCACGCGGGAGGCCCTCCAGCGCTACTACCAGGCCTTGAACCCCGGGGGACTGGTTTCCCTTCCCGTGAACATCCGGGAGTTCACGGTTTACGCCTTGAAGCTCTTGGAAACCGCCCGGGAAGCCCTGGAAAAGCTGGGGGTGAAGGACCCCGACTCCCACCTGGTCTTTTACCGCTCGGCCTGGAACGCCCGCCTGCTGGTGTCCAAGGACCCCTGGGATGCGGGGCAGATCCAAGCCTTGAAATCCTTCTGCGACCTGCGCTCCTTCGACATCTCCTATTACCCCGGCATCACGCCCGGGGAGGCGGAGATTTTTAACGACCTGCCCCCCACGGTCTGGGGCGAGGAGGACGTGGCGGCTCCCAAGGATATCAGCGACGCCCTCATGGACGACAGCCTCCAATTGCTGGGCCCCCAGGGCCAGGGCTTCCTCCAATCGCATTTTTTCAACCTGCAGCCTTCCACCGAGGATCGCCCCTTCTTTTACGACGTATTGCGGCTTTCCAGGCTCCGGGACATCCTCCAGAACCTTTCCCAGATTCCCCGCGAGGAGATCGGCTATCTCATCAACGTGGCCGTGCTCCTGCAGTCCCTGCTTTGGGCGCTCTTGGTCCTGGTCCTTCCCTGGATCAGGCCCCATCGGGCGGCCTTCCCCGTCTCCCAGGTGTTCAAATCCCTGTTTTACTTTTCCTGCCTGGGCATGGGCTACCTTTTCGTCGAGATCTTCCTGATCGAGAAGGCGGCTTATTTCCTGGGCGACCGCACTTACGCTTTTTCCGTGGTGCTTTCGTCCATGCTGGTCTTTACGGGCCTGGGCAGCTGGCTTTCCAGCCGTTACCAGAAAAACCCCCTGGACGGCTTGAGGGCCTCGGCCATGGTGCTGGGGGCCTGGCTTTTCCTGAGCCTGGTGCTGCTGCACCCCCTGCTGTCGGCCCTGCTGGGTTTGCCGCTGCTGCCCAAATGCCTGTTCCTGGTGGCTTGGTCCGCCCTGGCTTCCGTGCCGCTGGGTTTTTTCTTCCCCCTGGGGTTGAGCCGGCTTCCCCGGGAAAGCGGCCTGATCCCCTGGGCCTGGGCCATGAACGGGGCCTTTTCCGTGGTGGCCACGCCCCTGGCCAATTTGGTCGCCGTTTCGGGCGGTTACCGGCTTTTGATTTTTCTTTCCCTCATCCTTTACGGTTTGGCCTTCCTGTCTTTCCCCTGGGGGTTGGCCATTCATAGGACGTCCCACTCCCCGAGGCATTTATGAAAACAAGGGCGCCGAAGATTTTTCACCGCGGTTCAATCCTGATGGGGGGCCTTGCGTTGCTTTGCGCGCTGGTTTTGCCGGCCCAGGCGGACAAGGACCCTAAGGCCGCGGCCCCCGGCCAGGATTGGACCTATAAGAAGTACCTGAAGGCCTTCCACAAAAGCGGGCGGGAAACCGGCCTCACCGCCTCGGAATTCGCCCGCGTGCAGGCCCGCAGGGAGGCCTACCTCAACGACATCCGCCGCTACCTGAACCGGAAATTCGGCTGGGCCAACCCCCGCGTGATGAAGGCCTTCGAGGACCTTCCCCGGGAGTATTTCCATTACGAGTACCAGGACAAGTCGGATTTCTGCAAGACCGCCTATGAATACCCCCCGCGCACCTGGGCCTTGGGCTGGGGATCCGCCTTGAGCGATTACGAGGGCCAGGCCTACATGGCCCAGTTGGCGAACCCCAAACCCACGGATACGGTCCTGGAAATCGGGACGGGGAGCGGCTTCAACATTTCGCTGCTTTCCCACATGGTCAAGGACGCCTATTCCATCGAGATCATCAAGCCCCTGGGCGGGGCCGTGTCGCATATATTCAAGCCCCTGGGCCTCAAGAACGTCCACACCCGCGTGGGGGACGGTTATTACGGCTGGAAGGAGGTCAAGGGCGGGTTCGACATCATCATGTTCACCTGCGTGGCCCAATTCGTGCCCCCCGACCTTTTCACGCAGTTGAAACCCGGCGGAAGGATCATCATCCCCATCGGACAGCCCTTCAAGCACAACCAGGTGCTTTACGTCTACCGCATGGACAGCCGCAAGCGGGTCCACTCCAAGAAATACATCCCGGTCTACTTCATCCCCATGAAGGGCACCATGGGCGCGCAAGCCGTCCAGATGGGCATCAACGTGCAGGGGCTGAAGAAGGCCCTGCGCCCCAAGGACGGCGCCGCCCCCGCCCCGGCGCCTCCCGGAAAATAAAAAAGCCCCCTCCCGCTTCCGCGGGAGGGGGCTTTGGAATCCGGCTTCGGGGTAAAGTCTTAGTTGCCCGAGGCGTCGGTCGAATTCCCCGAAGCATCCCCACCGGCAGCCGTTCCCTTCGTGGCGCCCGTGCGGGCCTGCAGGGCCGCCAGGTTGCCCTCGGCCTTGGCCGAGCTGGCGCCGGCGTCCTTGGCCGCGTCAATCGACTTCTGGTACGCGTCCAGGGCCTTGTCCGTGGCGCCCGTTTCCTCGTAGGCGGTGCCCAGGTTGTTCCACGCGACGTAATTCTTGGGGTTGGCCTCCGTGGCCCCTTCCAAGAGGGAGACGGCCTTGGCGCTGTCGTTGACCTGCAAGTACACGTTGGCCTCGTCGTTCAGGCGCCAGGCTTCCAAGTTCTTCGATTTGGTCTGGATTTTCTCGAAAGCCTCGACGGCCGCCGTCGTGTTGCCGGCGGAGTCCAGGTCGATCGCGGCCTGGATCGCCGCGATAGTCGGGTTCCCCGATTTCGGCTTGGCG
The DNA here is from genome assembly GCA_030038835.1 of candidate division FCPU426 bacterium. Classification (GTDB taxonomy): domain Bacteria; phylum Oederibacteriota; class Muellerivitia; order Muellerivitales; family Muellerivitaceae; genus JAJPJW01. The sequence continues at coordinate 2,140 of JASHQZ010000106.1, read as the reverse complement.
GTGGTATCAGTGGCCGGAGCCGCGGCCGGGGCCGCGGCGGCGGTTGTGGCTACCGGCGTCGCGTTATCCGCCCACAGATTTCCCGCCGAGACCGCCAGAACAGCGGCGAAGAGAGACAGGGTATGGTTCTTCATAAATTCATCCTCCTTGGAGTTGTACAGCCCTTTGTTTGACAACCCATCTTGACCCAGCTTGAACCCGGCATGCTACCTGCCGCCCACTGATTCTATGCGAAGAAATTTCAATTGAAAAGCGGTGAAAAGCCTTATCCACCCCCCATGGGGTTTCACGAATAACCTTTTTAAAACCTTTTTGATTTAGTGGAAAAAACGCCGGAAAAAAAGCTTTTTGCCCCCAAAGTCGCCCCATTCCAGGCCCATGGGCCTATCCCCATCGAACCCTGGGGGCCCAAGGAAACCGGAAGGATGCGCCCGCCGTGCCGGGGCCGAGGCGGCCCCGGCCCAGGACGGCGGTTTAAATTTTCTCAGGCCCTCGGGTTCTTGGCCATCTCTTCCATGATCTGCCTGGCCGAGCTCTTGGCCGTCATCTTCTCGGATTTCATGCGCTCGTTGTTGTTGAGGATGCGCTTGCGCATGCGGAGGGATTGGGGGGTCACTTCCAACAGCTCGTCGTCCTGGATGTATTCCAGGCACTGTTCCAATGAAAAAATGGTCGGGGGCTCCAGGGTGAGCGCCTCGTCCGAGGCCTTGCTGCGCATGTTGGTCAGGTGCTTGGTCTTGCAGGGGTTGACCGCGATGTCGTTCTCGCGGGTGTGCTCGCCCACGATCATGCCCTCGTAAACCTCGGTGCGGGGGTTGATGAAGAATTTCCCTCGGTCGGCCAATTGGAACATGCCGTAGGCCGCGGTGATGCCGGGCTCAAAGGCCACCAAAACGCCCCGGACGCGCCCGCCGATCTCGCCCTTGAACTCGCCGTAGCCGGCGAAGACGTGGTGCAGGACGCCCTCGCCCTTGGTGTCGGTCAAAAACTCGGTGCGGAAGCCCAGCAGGCAGCGGGCGGGGATGTAAAACTCGATGCGGGTGGTGACTTCCGAAAGGGGCGCCATGTTCTTCATTTCGCCCTTGCGGGCCCCCAGCTTTTCCATGGCCACGCCCACGCTGCCGTTGGGGATGTCCACGATGAGGTTCTCGTAGGGCTCCTCCAGCTTGCCGTCCACCATCTTGTAGATGACCTGGGGCCGGGAAACCTGGAACTCGTAGCCCTCCCGGCGCATGGTCTCGATGAGGATGCCCAGGTGCAGCTCCCCGCGGCCCGCGACCTTGTAGGCGTCCGGGCTTTCGGTGTCCGTGATCCTCAGGGTCGGGTTGGCCTCGGCTTCCTTATAGAGGCGGTCCCTCAGGTGGCGGGAGGTGACGAACTTGCCTTCCTTGCCCGCGAAGGGGCTGTTGTTGACCGAGAAGATCATGGACATGGTGGGTTCGTCGATGGTGATGGGCGGAAGGGCCTCGGGCGCGGCCGAGGAGGCCACGGTCTCGCCGATCTGCACGTCCTCCAGGCCCGCCAAAAGGATGATGTCCCCCGCCACCGCTTCCGGGCATTCCACCTGCTTGATGCCCTGGTAGGTGAAGAGCTTGGTGGCGTTGCTGGTGACCTTGCGGCCGTCGAGCTTGAGGAGGGTGATGGGGTCGCCCAGCTTGATCTTGCCGCGCTTGATGCGGCCCACGGCCATCCGGCCCAGGTATTCGTTATAGGAGGTTGTGGTGACCAGCATCTGGAAGGGCGATTCCAGGTCCGCCTCGATGGGCTTGAAGTGGTGGACGATGGTGTCGAAAAGGGGCTTCAAGTCCGCGCCGGGCTTGGCGGGGTCCAGGGTGGCCTTGCCCTCCCGGGCGATGGCGTAAACCACGGGATAGCTGATCTGGTGCTCGTTGGCGCCCAGGGCGATGAAGAGGTCCAAGACCTGGTCCACCACCTCGTGGGGCCGGGCGTCCTTGCGGTCGATCTTGTTGATAACCACGATGGCGTCCAGGTTCTGCTCCAGGCTCTTGCGCAGCACGAACTTGGTCTGGGGCAGGGGCCCCTCGGCCGCGTCCACCAAAAGAAGCACGCCGTCCACCATGGAAAGGATGCGCTCCACTTCCCCGCCGAAATCCGCGTGGCCGGGCGTGTCCACGATGTT
>JASHQZ010000105.1 GCA_030038835.1 candidate division FCPU426 bacterium | reverse complement strand
GCGAAATTTTAAAGGAAAGGGTTGTTAATAAAATATTAAGATTTGAGGAGGCATTACCCAACGGCCTAAGAGCCGGGCCATGAATCTTTTATTTTGAAGTTCTTCAGAGTATAAATACCCGCCTATGCGCGAAAAAATCAAAAGTTCATTCTTCTTGAACTTCTTCCTCCTTTCCTTCCCTCTGGGGATATGGGTTGACGCCGCCTCTCCAGCTCCCAGCCGAGCCGCGGACGCCCCTCCCGCCAATCCCGAAGTCAACGGCTGTTACGTCCAGGTCCTCGACGATTATTCCGAGTATCATTTTTTGGCCGACGGCAAATACGCCTGGGCGGTCTTCAGGTCCAAGCAGCGGCTCGACCTTCTGGAATTGACGGACAGTGGATTGAAGGTGGACCAATCCTATCCCATTTCCGCCCATTCCCAACTTTTCAGCTCCCCCGGCGCAGGAAAGGCCGTTTGGCTGGAGGAGGACCGAAACAAGGTGACCTATTTGGATCCCGCGGCCCCCCCGAAAACACTTTTTACCCTGGGCCAGGGAAGGATTTCGGGCTTTTTCCCATGCTCCGACGGGCAACACGCGTGGGTTTTCTGCAACTTCGGCGACCGCCTGAAGATCGCCAACGAGCCGCGGTTGGTCCGGCTGGACGCGGTTTCAGGGGAGGTCCAAGATGTCCCTAAGGACAAACTGGACGTCCTGGGGCAGGACCGGGTCGAGCTCGTGAACGAGGACTACCTGGTCCTCTTGGAGAACGGTTCCAATACGGCGGCGGGGGGGGCCGGCCCGAACGGCGGGTCGTTTTTCATGAAATTATCGGTGGATGGGACCACCCAAAACTCCGAGGTTTTCCACCGTAACTCCATCGTCCGGGACCCCGACCACTCCATTTGGCCGGACCCGGACCAGGAGGGCGCTTGGTTCGAATCCGATACGGAATTCCCCACGGCCTCCGCCACCTTCCGGCGCTTGGACGGCGATTTAAAATTGAAGAAATATCCTCTGAACCTGGAGTCGGGTTCCGACCAGATCAAGGTGGTCCCATTGGGGGGCCAACGGGCCTTGGTCCTGGACCTTGGGTCCATAGTCCTCATGGATCCGGGAAAAGACCAACCCGTGTCCCTGAAAACAACCGAATTTTCACCGGAAAGCGGCCAGTTTTTGGCCGATCCCCAGAACCCGGGCACCATCTGGTTTTATTCCACGGGGGAAAACGGGGAAGCCCCTGAAACCCGGTTATGGCTGTATGACACGGCCGCAGGAGAGGTTCAACAAGTCCTTGAGTCCCAACCCCTGCCCATTGACTGCCTGGCCTTGATGCCGGGCTTGGACCGGAATTCGGTTTGGATCAACTCGACCTTCAGCAGCAACGCGCCGGCCAGCGTGAGGGGCAACGTACCGGATACGGGCCTCTACCTTTATCAAGCCAACGGCGGAATCTTGAACGGGGGCCAGCCCGAGCTTCCCGATTTCGGAAAAACCGAATGGGTTTCGGGCAATCCGGGACAATGCAGTTTGTTTCAAAACACGGACGATCCCCTCAATCCCACGCACCACGCGCTGATCTACGAAATCTCCCCCGGCTTCCTCAAGGGACTTCACCTGGATATCGGCAAGGAAAGCCTCACCACCCTTTCGGACACGCATTCCGTGGACATCGACCTTTCGGGAAAAACCCCCGTGGAGGTGGGGTTCGATTTTTCCGGCGAGGGGCCGGTTTACTTCTCCAACGAGGCCTCCTTCCGGCTTTCCTTCCGGGACCCCCTGCATTCCGGCGCCGAATTGTTCGCGGTCAGCCTACCGCCTAAAACCCGCGTGACGCCGGATTGGAAGCTAGATAGGGGGAAAATTTACGATATGAGTTTAATTTGCTCGGAGCCGGCCAGCGGCACCCGGTTCACGGTCACTTGGCATGGGGTTTCCATCCAATATCCCTGGTACCGGTCTTCCTTTTTCATTTCTTTGGCGGCGTCCCTCCTGATCACCGGTTTGGGGTTGTTTTTGGCCCGAATCCCGGGGCTGGCGGAAGGCAGCTTTTATTGGTTGCCCAGATGCCTTCCGGCGGCCGCGGCCGCCCTCGCCTTTTGTTTCCAGGATAAGGTCCAAGGGTTCCATTTGGACCCAGTTCTTTTCACGGCGGCAATTTTCATCGAAATGTTGTTGGCGGTTCCCGCCGCCTTGTTGAATCCGGCTTGGAGGGAACCCTTAAAGAAAGCGGCCCTGTTCCCGTTTTTGTTCAGGCCGGTATCGGGCCGTCCCGTTTTGGAAGTGAAGTTTTCGCTGAAATGGAATCAAAAGGAAAACCAGCCCGCGAGTGAAGCGGCCGGAGCTGGGCAAAAGCCCTCCCTCGAATCCTTGCAAGAGGAAATTTCCAGGGTCGCCGGGGAAATTTCCAAGGCCAGGACCTCGGCCGGGCTCCCCCATGAGCCACTGGCGGATTGGTTGGAAGCTGAAAAATCCGTAAAGGAAAAATACGGGCTCTGACCGAATTATCCCGCCTTCGACCAACCTTGCGAAGATGATTTCCGGGATTTTATAACGATTCCTTAACGGAACCGGAGCGCGTCTTAACGCGGCATTAATAAAATCCTTCGAACGGCCGGCCCTTTAAATTCCGCGGCGATGTTTCGCGCCTTCACGCGTTCCGTCCTCCGGGGCTTGATCCATTCAAAATTCACAATAGTTAATTTTTAATAACATTTCCCTAACCAAGCCTGGCCACCTTCTAACAGCATCCTAATCGCCCCTCGCTGTACCATTTCCCCGCCGAATAAATTTTCCACGGAACGGAGCGGGGTTTTTGCATCCCGTCATTCACAAATGAGAATGAAAATTTCACATTTATTAACCCTCGTGGCGGAAGCGGACCTTTCGCCGGAACAGCTGGCCAAGCGGCTGGAAATCTCCAACATGACCGTGCGCCGTTGGATGAAAAAACCCCAAAGCGAGGAAATCCCCTCGATCTATGAGAAGGCCGTGCGGGACGCCATTTACCGACTGGTCATCGAGGAGGTTTTGCCGCCCGAATCCAAGTCCTTCCAAATGGCGGTGAAAAGCGTCTCCAACCTTCCCTTTGAGGCGATCCTCAAGGGGCTCGGGTTCGGCTCCATCATGAAGGAAAAGCCGGGGTTTGCGCCCGACCAGCTACTGGTGGGACTCTCCCAAATCGGGGCCAAGGAAAGCCAAAAGTCGGAAGTGGACTCGAACCGCAAAAAAATACTGTCCTTCAGCCGCATGGGCCGGGAGTGGAGGGAAAGGATCGCCCCCCTGATGAAAGTCATCCGGTCGCATCAACTGGCCTCCACGGACAAACTGGTGGCTTATGGGGCCCTCTTTTACCTCTTATGCCCCTTTGACTTGATCCCGGACAACGTGCCGGTTTTCGGCTTGATGGACGATTACTGCGTGCTCGGGCTTGCGGCGGCTTACTACGCCAATAAGTACAAAAACCTAATCGGGTGAACGACATGAAAAAAGTCTTTTATTCCATTGGCTTAGCGGTTTGGGGATGCTCCTGCATGGCTTCCTCCCAGACCCTCACCCTGGAACAGGCCATCCGCGCGGTGTGGGACAATTCCGTCCAACTGAAGGCTCAAAAGTCCCTCGCCGGCATCTACTCGGATGACACTTGGAGGCGGTTCATCCCCCAGGAACCCACCCTTTCCTGGGTCGACAATTACAGCGACACCTATTACACCTGGGGGCTTTCCCTGACCTATCCTTTCCCCGTAAAGAGCGCCTTTATGAGCCAATTGGACTCCGCCATGGCCGAATCCCAACGGTGGGAATACACGGCCCAAAAATACGACCTGGCGGTGAGCATCACCCAGGCCTATATGGCCGGGGCCACGGCCCAGGCCATGATGTATTTCGAGAAACAAAACGTGCAGGACCTGGAGACCATCACGGACGCCATCCGCAACCAATACGTGCACGGGCAGTCCAACCAGGTCAACAAGATCAGCGCCGAGCTCCAGCTGACCGCGGCCCAGAGGGACCTTAAGACCGCCGAGGACCAATTGGAAAACGCGGTGGAGCTTTATTCCCGGTTGATGGGCGTCCCCAGGGACCAGGTGACGGGTTTCGTCCTGCCCGAGGATCTTCCCTCCTCCATCATCGATGAATTAGGCCATAAGACCTCGGCCCAATTGCGGGATAGGTACAACGAGGACGTGGGGGAGGCCACCCGGGCCACGGGGTTTTGGAACCAGTTCCCCGACCCGACCTTCAGCCTTTCCAAGGATTACTATGTGGCCCCG
>JASHQZ010000104.1 GCA_030038835.1 candidate division FCPU426 bacterium | reverse complement strand
TTTCAGGCGCTCCGGGCCCGAAGCGCAACAGTCCGCGCAAAGGGCCCCTCCCCGGTGGGGGACGAGATGGGCTTTTTGTTTTTCCAAGGAAGTCCCGCACTCGGCGCAGGCGTCCAACTCCAAGGGATATCCCGACAAGCCCAAGAACTTGATGGTGAATGCCGTTAAAAAAATTTCTGGGCTTCCCATCTTGGTTTCCAAGGCCGTCAGGGTCCGCCGAACCAAACCATAGATATCCGGATGTGGCTCGGAGTCGTGGATCGCCTGGATCAGGATATCCGCCAGCACCTGAAGGGCGGTGATGGCGGAAAGGTCTTTTTTTAATTCCGGGTGGGTGTCCAAGACCTTGGCTTGGCTGAGGACGAACAGGTCTCCCGAACGGCCCTTGTGCAGCGAGAAGCCGGATTCGTTGAATAAATCCAGTGCCGGGGACAAACGGCTTTTAGGTTTCCGGGCGCCTTTCACTAGGGCCCGCACCCGGCCCAATTGGAGGGTGTAAAGCTGGACTATCTTGTCGGCTTCGGCGTAAGGGCTGGCGGCCAGCACATACCCCCGTGCGGCTTGGAAATTCAAACCCGGGCCTCATCCTGCAGGTAGCCGACGGCCAAACCTGAAATATAAACCACCATGAAAAGGGTCAAGCCGATTCCCAACGCCAGGTCTAACAGGGAAAAAAAGATTCCGGCGAACGGGATCAGGCTGAAAAGCTTTAAAACCACTCTCAAGAAAATGCTAACTCCCAAATAAACCAAAAAGGCCACTAAAAGCCCCAAGCCCACCCTCCACCGGTCGGCCTTGAACTTCAGGAAAGCCCTATGGATGGCTTCCCGGGCCGTCATACCCTGGGTAAGGCAGGCCTTGCACAAAAAGCTGAAAACCGCGAAAGCCAGGCTGAAGAGAATCCATATAAGAATGGAGGGAAGCCCCAGCAGGACCCCGGCCAGCACCACCATCCAAACGTTGAAACCGGTCAAGGCCAGGATGCCGGTCACCACGAGGACCACCACCAGCCAAACCAGGAACGCCCCGAAGGCCCAAAGGGAGAGGAAAAATTCCAGCCAAAGCATGGGAATCATCCAATGGATGGCTTCCCAGAAGAAGGAACCCCAGCTGAAGGGACGGCCGTTTTGGAAGTAGTCCCAGAAGGTCCGGAAAACCCCTCCGTCCGACAAGGCGGAAAGGACGCACCACCAGGTGATGTAAAGGAGCAGCAACCCCGCGGCGATGGCGAGCCATCCCGGGTCGCTGAAGGTGGAGGCCCAGTCGGAAATCACGGGCGTCCAATCGTAATCTTGGGGATGGCTCAGGCCCTCGGTGATCCGGTCCAGGTTGCGGGCGGCGAAGGGTCCGAAAAGAAGGGCCAGGCACGTAAAAAGCGTCGCGTATTGGAGGATCAAGAACAGGAGCTGCACCAGGCAGAGGGGCCAAAGCTTGAGGCAGGCCTTGGCCACCCAGGAATAAATATCGAACATCGGGGAGGAAACTTCGGTTTTTTCCATGGCCGCTTTCCTAGCGGTAGTTATTGAACTGAAGGGGCACCTTGATGTCCGCCGCCCCCCGCAGCATCTGCATCACCGCCTGGAGGTCGTCCTTGGACTTGCCGGAAACCCTCACCTTTTCATCCACGATGGAGGCTTGGACCTTGAGCTTGGAATCCTTGATGCGCTTCACGATGTCCTTGCAGGCCTCCATGGGCATGCCGCTGACGATCTTCACCTTTTGATTCACGGTGCCGCTGAAGGCGGGCTCCATCTTCTGGAAATCCATGGCCTTGGGGGAGATGTTGCGTTTGATGAACTTGCCCTTCAGGACATCCACCACCGCGTTGAGCTTAGTTTCGTCGTCCGAGACAATCTCAAGCTCCTTGGCGGTCTTGTTGAGGGTGACCTTGCTGATGCTGCCCTTGAAGTCGTAGCGCTGGGAGATTTCCTTCATGGATTGGTTTACCGCGTTGTCCACTTCCTGCAGGTCCACTTCCGAAACCACGTCAAACGAGTACGCATCTCCCATTTTAACCTCGAGCCATTTGAAATATTCCTACAATAAAAATCGGCCGGTTATTCCCTCAATTTTCAATTTTGAATTCTCAATTCCGAATTTCGGAAATTTTCTTCCGGCAAAACCGGAAGAAAACTACCGTCACTTAAAATTCAAAATCGTCCGCTCAAGTGCCGTTATTGGCATCGTTGGAAGTGACATCGTCCCCCTCCGTTCCCGGTGGAAGCTGTATCTCAACCACCTGGCCCGTGGCGCCCAGGATGCCGAGGGCCTGGCCGTTGAACTGGATCTGCACTCCTCCGGCGTTGCCGACCTTCACCTTGAAGCTTTTTAAGGCCTTGTAAGTCTTGGTTTCACCCTGGTCCAGGTCCACTTCGGAGGTGGATTGGCCGTTGTCCATGGTCACCTGCACCCAGGATTTGTCCAGGCCTTTTAAGACGAGGTGCTGGTACTTATCCGCCACGCTGACGGGCTGGTAGGCCGGGGCCTCCGCCACCTCGGGTTGGGCTTGGGGCTTGGGTTCGCTCCACTTGACCCGCGAGAGGCCCCTGATCCCGTAAAATGCGGCGGTTCCCACCAGGGCCAGGGCCAAAAACCCTATCCCGGCCTTCACCACCCCTTCGGCCATCTTCCCCCGGCGCAAGGCGAGGGATCTTTGGCGCATTACCGAGGAGTCATGCTGGGTGGATTCCTCCACCATCTCCAAGTCCAAGGGCGGTTCCTCGTCCATCTTCTTGAAGACCGGTGGGCGGTCCAGGGTGGGGCGCCATCCCAGGTTTTTTTCCAGTTCGGCTTCGGCATTTTTGGGTTCCAGGCGCATTTCCACCGGCTGCACTTCGGCGTTGAATTGGCGGGTCAAGGTCACGCCATCCAGTCCGACCACCTTGGCGTAGGCGCGGATAAATCCCTTGGCGTAAGTCTGGGACGGAAAAACGTCGAAATGGTCTTCCTCGATGGCCTCCAGGTATTTCGAGGGGATCTTGGTGCGCTTGGAAATGGTGTCCAAGGTGATCCTTTTGGACTCCCGGGCTTGTTTCAGTTC
>JASHQZ010000012.1 GCA_030038835.1 candidate division FCPU426 bacterium | reverse complement strand
GGCTGTATTCGAAAACCACGCCCCCCTTGAACCGGGAGAGGGGCGGCGCCAGGCCGCCGTAGGAGGTGGGCCAGTCCGGCACCGAAAGGCTGGAGCCCGTGCTGGTCACCAGGGCCCCGGCCAAAAGCAGGAGGAAGGTGAATCCCGCCGTCGCCAAGGCGTAGCGGTGCAATGCGGGGTGGTAGCGGGGCTCGGTTGGGTTGGAGGCCATGTCAATCCCTAAGGGTTTGCTGAATGCCGGCGCCTGACCACCGACGACCGCCTTAAAAAAATATGCAGCTACCCGGTTGGCAAAGCTGACTTCATAAAACCCTCGCCCCTTGGGGGAGAGGGTAGGGCGAGGGGGTCTTTAGCTTTAAAAAACCACCCTCATCCCAACCTTCTCCCCTCAAGGGAGAAGGGGTGAAACAAAAAGAAAGGCAAAAAACAAAGCGGCTTTGCCAACCGAATAGTTCCGAAAAAATAAAGGCCCCGAGAAGATTCCCGGGGCCTGGGGTTTAATTTCTCGACGGCGGGTTTTTACTGGGCGGCAAAAGTGAAGTTCACCGTTTGGCTGCCCCCGTCCGCCACCGTCACCTTTTGCGGCTGGGAGGCCCCGTACTTCTCGTGCACGGCCACCACGGTGTAGGTTCCCGCGGGCAGCTGGGAGATCTTGAAGCCGCCGTCGTTGCCTGAAACCGAATAGAAGGGGTTGTTGACCACTCCCGCGAAGCAATGCATCCAGCTGTGCACGTCGCACTTGAACTTCACCAGCACCTCGGGCTTGTCGAACTTTTTCTGGGTGCTCATGCCCTGGGTGGGCTGGCCCACGTTGAAGGCGTCGTTGGTGACGGCCATGCAGTGCACGTTGTGCAGGGTCGGGTCGTCGTTGACGATTTCCAGGGGCTGGCCGACCTGGATGCCGAACACATGCGGGCTGTACATGCAGCCCTTTTGGACGAGGCTGACGGGGGTCGTCGGGGCCGCGACCGAGCCCGCGTCCGTCACGTAAACGAACACGTTGGCCAGGTCGCCCTGGGCGTCGGCCTCGACCGTTTCATCCTTCACCGACCCCGCGTGTTGGGACTTGCAGACCGGGTCCGCGTCCATGCTGATGATCTCAGCCGCCGGGGCCTTACCGCTCAAGGTCACCTTGCCCGAAATGGAAGCCGTACCCAGTGTGGTCGTGGAGGCCGTGGTATTTCCCCCGCCGCCGCCCTGGCCGAAGCCCTCGTCCTCGTCATTGCTGCCGCAGCCGGCCATGGCTGCCGCCAGGCCCGCCGCCAGCAGGAATGCCAATACTTTTTTGGAATCCATGTCCTCTCCTCCGTTTGACTCGGGTTTCGCACCGCCACAGGGAAACTGAACGGCGCATCTTCCTTTAAACCGCCCCCATCTCCCATGACTTAGCTCATAGGGGGGCCTCATAAGCGGGAGACTGAAAAATCACTTTAGGCGGGGCCGGTCCGCCAAAGCAAGCCCCCCTAAAACCAGTTTTGAGATTCAAGTTCGAAATTTTAGGTAAAGGCAATTCAATTCGGTTTCCAAATTGAAATCGGCCGAAATTCATAATTGCCGTTACTGTTGCCCTTGGCCCAGCATGAAAAGGTAGTCCCGTAGGGCCTCGCGTTGTTTCTCGCTGTCGCCCCCGAAAGTTTTGGAAGGCGCGGGCTCGTCCGTGGGCCAGAAGCCGGGCATGCGGGTGTTTTGGTCGCTCATGGCCGCCGGGTTCGTCAGCCAGTCCACCACCCAATCGGGCTTCAAGCGCTCATGCACCTTCAATAGGTCGGGCGCGGCGGAGTTCAGGTCCTTGGGTACTTGGGCGCCCAACACGTGGCAGTGCTGGCACTGTAGCTGGGTGAAGAGCTCTTTCGCCTGGCTGTAGTCGCTCCCCGTCAGTTTCCGCGTGGCGAATTTTTGGAACGGGAAAACCTGGTCGTCGTTCAGGTTGAAATAGGTGATGACGGCGTCGATCTTCTCGTCCGTCCAGGGGAAGCTGGGCATGCGGATATGCAGCCAGGGCCGGATGGGATGGACGCCCAGCAGGAAGTCGTGGAACCAGGGAATCTGCACCTTTTCGCCCTCGTGCTTCAGGTTGGGCGGGGCCAGGGACAGGTCGATCCCTTCTTTGTTGTACATCTCGCGGATCTCGCCGCCTTGGTCCTCGATCAAATGGCAGCCGCGGCAATTGAAGTCGGCGATCACCCGCCGGCCTTTTTCCAAAAGAGGCCCGTTGCCGTGGATGCCCGCCGTCATCTCGTCCGGAACGTAGGTATCGGTCAGGCCCAGGACCGCCGTCATGATGGCTTCCCGGTCGTCATCCGAGAGGTAGAAGTTGGGCATCTTCAGCTTGTCCTTGAAGGCCACCACCTTGTCCTTGTCGAACTGGCGGGGGTTGGAAAGCTTGGCGGCCAGGAACCCCGCGTGGGTGTGGGGGATCTGTTCCGGGTCGGTGAACCCGAAATCGAGCTGTCCGAGCTGTTTGCTGCCCCAGGGGGGCGAAGTGAGGTCCGTGCCGATGCCCTGGGCGGTCTCAAAGCCCTTGATCATGTGGCAGCCGAAACAGCCGTATTTATTCAGGGTCTTTTCTCCCAGGTACATCTGGCGGGCGTGTTCGTCCATTTGGGTCAACTGGGCGTTGGCCCCTCCCACGCCCAGTTGGGGCGTGAGGTATTCCACGATCAGCTCGTCGCGCACGGCCGGGTCGAAGTTCGGGACCTCGGCCTGGTCGAAGTCCGGGTTCTTCTTGGACATCAGGTAGGCGGTGATATCCGCCGCTTCCTTGTCCGAAAGGCGCAGGGAGGGCATGCGCGTGTCGGGGTTGAAATGCTGGGGATTCTTGATCCAGGTATAAACAAAGTTTGCGGAAAGCTTGCTGCCGACTGCGGAAAGATCCGGGGCGAAATCCGCGTGGTGGCTGGTCACGTCGTCGATGCCGTGGCAGGCCAGGCAGCCGACTTCCTTGACCAGTTTCTTGCCGGCGGACACGCTTCCGGGCGGGGCGGCCTCATTGGGCGTATAGTCCTCGGATTTGTCGTAGAGATAGTCCACCAGGGAGTTCAACTCGGCCTTGTTCTTGGCTAGGCTGTCGGGGTCCGAGTTGTTGGACTGCTGGAAGAAGCTGGGCATGCGCGCCTCAGTGTTATAGGACTTCGGTGACCAAACCCACTTGAGCACGAAATCCTTTGTCAGCTTGCCTTTCACGCGGTAAAGGGCGGGCCCGGCCTTGGTCAGTCCCTCCAAGCCCTTCACTTTGTGGCATCCGAGGCAACCCCGGGTAGCCATCAGCTGGCGGCCGCGGTCGAGTTTGGGGGCGAAATTGACGTATTCCTGGCTCCCGTGGCATTTCAGGCAGGATCCCTGGCTGTATTTCAAGGGCACCATGATGCTTTGGACGCCCTCCAACTCCGGGTTGGTCCAGCCGTATTTGTGGGCCCATTCCTTGGCTTCCACGGCGTCGTTGGCCATGTGGGCGCAGCCATTGAAACTGACCGCCGGGCCCATGCCGCCGTGGCAGATCGTGCACCCCACCTTGTCCATGGGATGGGGGCTGTTGGCCCCCACGTAAAGGTCCAGGTTCGGGTGGGTGCGGAAAGGCTCGGGCGCGTCCTCGAAGCCCTTCTTATCGATGGCCTGGTGGCAGGTCATGCAGCGGTCAACGCGCATGGTCTTGGCGAAGTACAGGTCCTCGGGCAGGTTCTTCAAAACCACCTGCTGGATCTGCAGTGTGGGCGCCATGAAGTCCAGCAGCATGGCGTTGCGGAAGTAAAAAAGCCAGTTGAAGGAAAGACTTTGGATCTTGGCCCGGACCGCCGTGTAATCGGCCGTCAGCTTGATGAGCTTGGCCTTGATCTCATCCCGTGAGGCCGTGATGTCGGCTACCTGGGTGGCGGCCTCGTCATGGGACTGTTGGATCTGGAAAATCTGCTGGTTCAGGGCGTCGGCCTGGTTATTTTCATCATCGATTTTCTTTTTCAAACCGGCGTTGTCTTTGCCGTTTTTCAATTCTTCGCCGTAGGAGTAAACGTTGGCGCTGATCTGGGCCTTGAGGATTTGATAGTGGAGGTTCTTGACCTTGTACATCTGGGCGTCCAGGGAAGCCTCTTGGTTCTGGAGCTTGTCGATCTCATCATCATGGGCCTTCAGGTCCTGGTTGGCCTCCCTCAGCTCGGATTTCAGCTCTTTATATTGGGCCACGGCGCCGTCGGCCTGGGCTTGGGAGTTGATTTGCCCCAATTGCTGCCGGGCTTGGATGCGTTGGAGGGTCATGAACCGGCGCTGGTAGTACTTCCACTCGCGGTGGTAATCCAAATAAGCCATGAGGCCCACGCACACCAGCAGGGCCAAGCTCGACCAAAGGAACCACTTGGTCAAGGTTTGGCTGTCGTAGGCTCTTTCATCTTTGAAGTCCGCCAAAGTTCTTTCCTTAAAATCTAGATGTTGAAGAAGACTTCCGGTATCGACACGATGTACTTCAGGTTAAAGGCCCACCGCAGCACCATTTTGATGGGCAAGGCCGCCATGGACAGGGCCAGGAACATGAGCACCGCGTAACGGGCCACGCCCAGGCGCTCCAGAAGCCCCATGAGGAAATTGCTCTTCTTCGTCAAAAGGGGGGGTAACCCGATGAAATAAAAGGCCAAGAGGGAGAACCCAGGCAATTCGCGAAGAAGGGGGTTGGGGGGCAATCCCATCCCGAGGAACTTGACCCAAAAATACTCGGACAGGTTGATGTTGTTGAGCACCACCACCTTATGCGGGTCCCAATCCTCGAAAGGCCCGAAGAAGTTCCATCCCGGCCCTCTTAAGAAAGTGCCCAGGAAAATCAGGGTGACCCAAAGGATGAGAAAACCGAAGAGAAAAGGGACGATGGCCAGCTTGCGCTCGTTGAATGTGTAATAGCCGGCGCCCTTGGGGTTTTTGTCGATATAGGGGATGGCCATGAGTCCCACGATGATGAGGCTGGGGAAAACCACGCCGGCGAGCCAGGGGTCGTAATACACCAGCATCTCCTGCAGGCCCAGGAAGTACCAGGGGGCTTTGGAGGGGTTGGGCGTCCAAGCCGGGGTGGCGGCCTGCTCCAGGGGCGCGTGCAAGGCCAGGGACCAGACCATCAGGACAACGCCTGCCACGATGGTGGCGATGAACTCGACGTAGACCAGGTCAGGCCACACGTAGACCTTTTTATCCGAGGTTTCTTTTTCAACGGGGGGCTGCCCCTGCGCCAAGCGGCGGTCATTGACCACGGCTTGGCGGAAGGAAAGCCAGGTGAAAAACCCGACGGAAAAAACCATGAGGAAGATGGGGACGTTGTCGGGCTTGGTGGAAATTTCGCGGAAATGGTCGTTGAACATCGAAAGGCCCAGGACCGCCAGAACCCCGATCAAGATGCGCAGGGCAAATTGGGGTTCGGTCCATTTCTCCCGGTAGTGGATCATGGCCCCAAAGCCGATGACCGAGGCGGAGAAATAGGTGACCGGGTTGAACAAGGCGTTGATGAAATGAATTAGGAAATGCATGGTCCCTCAAGCTAAAAATTTTTAATTTTGAGTTCTTAAGTTAACGAATGTTTTTGAACCTTGGTTCAAAAACCTCCGAAGCTCAATACTCCTAACTCAAAACTTACACAATTCATCTTCAAAAGGGGCCTCCGGCCCCAAAATGAGAATTGTGTCACCCTCATTACATTTTCACCGGGCGGAACCCGATATTTAAACAAGGCCCATGAGGGTATAACTCGGACCCCTGGTTTAGAGGGGGCCGCTGATTCCCCCGTCCTTGCGGACCCTCCAGAAATGCACCGCCATCAGCGTGGCGGCTGTCAGGGGGATGAAAACGCAATGCAACACGTAAAAACGCAAAAGGGTGGCTTCCGACACGAAATGGCCGCCCAAAAGGGCGAAATGGATGTCCGACCCGCCGGTCACCAATTTGACTCCGCCGACCTGGAGCATGGAGGCGCCTGGTCCTTCGAACCCTAAAAAGGGAGTGGCCCGGGCCATATTGGTTCCGACCGTGATGGCCCACATGGCCAGCTGGTCCCAGGGCAGCAGGTAGCCGGTGAAGGAAAGAAGCAAGGTCAAAACCAGGAGCACCACGCCGATCACCCAGTTGAACTCGCGGGGAGGCTTGTAGGAACCGGTCATGAAAACCCGGAACATGTGAAGCCACACCGCGATGACCATGGCATGGGCGCCCCAACGGTGCAGTTCGCGCATGATGCCCAAAGGCACCGCTTCCCGGAGGGCCACGATGTCGTAATAGGCGTATTCGGCCGTGGGCCGGTAATAAAACATGAGCAAGACGCCGGTCACGGTCAGGTTCAGGAACAGGAAAAAGGAAAGCCCGCCCATGCACCAGGTATAGCTCATCTTGACGCCCGAATGGCGGGCCTTGACCGGGTGGAGGTGTAGGAACACGTTGGAGAGCACCGCCATGATGCGGTTGCGGGGGGTGTCGGGATAACCGTGCCGGAAGATGGATTTCCAAATCTGCCCTTCGGAGATGGCCTGCTTAACGGCCTCCGGCGACGGCCGATTGGCACGCATTTCCTCGACCTTTTTCTTCAACCCTTCGAACATTCTTCCACTCCTTCAAAATCAGTTCTAAGTTTTGGGTTGACGAATGTTTCTGAACCTCCGGTTCAAAAACTTCCGCAACTCAGAACTCAACACTGCGAACTCAAAACTGCCCTTCCTAGCCTTTGTAGTCCAAAAATGATCCCGGCAGGCCCCATTGGCCCAACTCATATTGGTACTGGATCCCTTCGTCCACTTGGAGCTGCCCGTCGTCGGACAGGGTGATGTTGTAACGCGGCAAGGGGCGGGGCGCCGGGCCCTCGAAGTTGATGCCCGTGATGTAAAAACCGCTTCCATGGCAGGGGCATTTGAACTTTTGATCGGCCAAAAGCCAGTTGGGGGTGCAGCCCAGGTGGGTGCAGATGGTGGAAAGCACGTAAAACCCTTCGGTGGTCCGGATAATCCAGCAGCGGTGGGAATCCTTATAACGTTCGTCCACGATCCCGGTGGCGGAAAAGTTGTAGGTATTGGGAAAACCCGCCTTGAATTTCAGGGGCGGCTCAAAGGTGACGTTAGGGAAGAAAAAGCGAAGGACCGTGCTCAAGGCGCCCAGGCTCGCGGCTGTAAAGGCCACCCAAGCCCAGCCCAGCAGGGAAAGGAAGGAACGGCGGGTAACCGTAGGGGGGAGTCCGGGAATTGCCGCCGCCTCGGCCGGGGTGGTTTTGGCGGGTTTCACCGTGTTCCAGAGCATCGTGCCCAAAAGATAGACAATATAAAGGAGGAGAAGGGCGAAACCGGCAAAACCCGCCGAAATAAGGACCTGGCTTAACGCCTCAGTGAAGGAAAGCCCGATTCCCTGGAGGACGAAGAGGGAGACGATGAAAAGGATGCCCAGGGCCACCACCGCATAAAGGGATCCCAACCCCAAGGCTATCCCCAGCAGGGCCTGGCTTTCTTTCTTTTCCGTGGAGGCGGCATGGGCTGCGGCCTCTTTTTTCAAGGCTTTGGATTCTTTCCAGGCGCCGATCAGGAATCTTACGGTCAGGTAGGCGACGTAGAGGGCCAAAAGCCCGAAACCCGCGATGCCCAGGGTGATGATGGCGGTGCTGAAGGAGACGGTGTCCGCCCAATCTGCTGCCTCAGCGGCGGCCGGGTAAGCCAAGGCAAGCGTTAAAAGGAAAAAGAAAGCAGATTGCCCACCACGGCTAGAGGTCATTCAAGAACTCCGCTGGATTTTTAAGAGGCAAAAAAATTCCACCTGGCCGGTGGAGTCGAAAGGCGGTAAGGCACAAAAACAGAGCGTATGCCGACTTTCCATAAAAAAGGAGTCAATAAAGTCGGCATGACACCGGTCTCCAAAAATCTTCTATGGAAGATCGGCGTATTTTAACGGCCCATTTTGGACAGGTCAAGGAGGAAGGACGCCTGAGGATAAGGACCGAAACAAGCCAAGGATCGGCCTCAACGGGGAAAGTGCCTGGAAAGCTCACGAAATATTAACGGAGGATGAGCAGCTTGCCAACGGAATGCTCCGCGCCAACATCCACGACTATGTAATAAAGGCCGTTGGCCAGTGGGTCGCCCCAGGAGTCGTTCAGGGGAATGGTGACCGCCGTGCCAGCCGGCAAGTCGGGGAATGGCTTGTCCAGGACCTTCCGGAAAGCGATTGTGAATATCTCAACCCGCACCTCCCCCGTGCCCGGATAGGCCGGTGGAAGCAAGTTAACGGTCGGGCCCGTCACGGGATTGGGGAAGAGGACCACTCCGCGCCCGGGCGTGTGGGTCGAGGTAGCGGTGGCCGTGGGGGGAATCGGGGTCTCCGTGCGGGTGGCGGTGGGCGTAGCCGTAGAGCTCGCGGTGAGGGATGCCGTAGGCGTCACCGAAGCCGTCGGCGTGGAGGTAGCGGTCGAAGTGGCGGTCTTCGTCGGAGTCGCCGACACGGTGAGCGTAGGCGTAGCCGTAGTTGAATCCGTAGGCGTCTGAGACAGGCTGGGTGTCGGGGAGGCCGTATCGGTGGCCGATGCCGTGGAAGTCTTCGTGGCGGTAGCGGAGGGGGTTCCTGTTGGCGTCTGCGACAGGCTGGGTGTGGAAGAAGGGGTAGCCGAGCCCGTGGCGGTCAAGGTGGCAGTCGAAGTGGCGGTATTCGTCGGCGTCTCTGTATTGACCAAAGTATTCGTGGGAGTCGCGGTGGCGGTTGAGGTTGCCGTGAGGGTGGGGCTGTTCGGGGCCGTGGGGGTGGGCGTGGAGGAAGCCGTGTGAGTAGCCGTCGCCGTGGACGTGGAGGTCGGGGTGAAGGTGCTCGAAGCCGTGGAGGTGGCCGAGCCCGTGGCGGTCAAGGTGGCAGTCGAAGTGGCGGTATTCGTCGGCGTCCCTGTATTGACTAAAGTATTCGCGGGGGTCGCGGTGGCGGTTGAGGTTGCCGTGAGGGTGGGGCTGTTCGGGGCCGTGGGGGTGGGCGTGGAGGAAGCCGTGTGAGTAGCCGTCGCCGTGGACGTGGAGGTCGGGGTGGAGGAGCTCGAAGCCGTGGAGGTGTTGGTACTGGTGGAAGTGCTCGTTTTCGTCGGTGTGGCCGAGGCCGTGGCGGTGGGGGTGGAAGTCTCTGTAGCCGTCGGCGTGGAGGTCCCCGTGGAACTGGCGGTGGAAGTGGCGGTTGGGGAAGCCGTCTTGGTGGGCGAAGCCGTGGGCGTCGTTGTGCCGGTGGAGGTGGGAGTCGAGGTGGCGGTCCGGCTGGGCGTCGCGCTAGGGGTCGAGGTGGCGGTATTGGTGGCCGAAGAAGAGGTATTGACCCCCACGAAGCTCACCAGGCAGGAAGCGGGCATTGAATAAGTGAAGCTCCCTCCCGAGACGCTCACAGGCGCCTCCTCCACCAGGCTCACCCCGGCGGCGGTTTCCCAAGGCGTCACCGAGGTGGCGTTGAAGCCGCTCAAGGTGAAGGTCTGGCTCGAAGTGGCGTTGTTGGTGTTGATGGCCACGATCACGAAAGTGACCGGTGTCCCCGAGTTGTCCTTATAGGCGGAGATGGAAACCCCGGCGTTGCCCGTGATGGTCCCCCCCATGCGGTAATACCCGGGCCGGATAAACCGGCTGAAATTGCCCATGCAAAAGGTGCGCATGGGCACGGTGGTTCCGCCGTAATCCACCAGGCCTTGGTTGGTGTTGCTGTTCTCGCATTCCAGCCACCAGAAATGGTAGGCGTCCATGCTGGCGGTGACCATGGAATTATGAATGAGGAGCGCGGTGGTCATTCCGTCGATCATGGAATCGTCCGAGGCGCCCCCATTCCCGTTGACGTCGTCGTAATCCATCATCTCGGTCTCCCAGTACTGCCGTGTCCAGCCGCTGGGAGGGTTTTCCTGGGTGTCGGCGAAGGCGTTGGGCCCGGACCCGTAAAGATGCGTCCCGATATAAGAAATATAAGTGGCCGCCGCCTCGTTGCCCAGGGAACAGGTGGCGTCGCCGTCCGCCGAACAACCCTCTGTTAAAAGGTTGTTCTGGGAAGGTTCGGGCATCATGATCTTGGTGGCGTTTCCGGCGAAGGTCGGCCCCATGCTCTCGGAAATGAAGCTCTCGAATACCTGGCCCGTCCATATCCCGGACTCATAGGAAACATCCTGGTCCGGCTCATTTTGCGGCGAGACGCATATCAGCGTGGCGCCCTGGCCTTGGCAATAATTGACGTAATCCAGAAGGTATGCGGCGTAATTGGGATAATACTGGGAATCGATGGTCCCGCCGTTGTCCAGGCTGTCGTTGCTTTTCCACACGGCCGGCACGGACCATTCGGTGGCCCAGATTTGGGAAAGCCCCATGCCCATGGCCTGTTTCATGACGGCGATTTCCCCGGTGTCGGTGATGTCGCTTCCAGTGGTGGTGTCCCCGGTGGTGGGATTATCGGGTGGGATGCGGCAACGCAGCATGGACAGCCCGATGCCGCTGGCGCTGGTCACGCCGCCGCTTACGGTAACGCTGGTGGAGTTCCAAAAAAGGATGGATTCCGGACCATTATTGGTCACATTGGTATAGGCGGCAGTGTGCCAGGCGCTGGAAGCCCCGAAGCCCCGGATGTATTGGTTGGTGGTGCCGGAATCGATCGTGGCGGTCTGAGCCCAGGCTTGGAAAGCGCTTCCAAGGATTCCAATGATTCCTAAAACAATAAATGTAAAAACGTTTTTTGTTCGCACGACAATCCTTCAAGAAAGCGGTCGAATGATGCCAATGATCTTCGTCCGTTGAAATATCATAATTTTACCGCTAGGTTCCCACAAGGTTTCCGAAAACAAGGGGACAAATATCTTTAAAACGTCAAACTCATTATCTTATATTTCAACCCATGGAAAGATTGTCAAATGCGGGAAGTTTCCCGTTCAATCTATCCGCGTCGCCCCTCCATTTTGGTAAAACTTGGGTCCAATGGGTTTGAAAGTCCTGGCATGGCTTAAAGTGGGAGGGAAACGGACCACCGGCGTTGGGCCAATCTCCGGGCCTCCTCGCTCGGTTGGAAATGGAGCTCCTCAATCACGGCCCAAACTTTTTGGCACGTCTTGGAACTGACTTTGGGCGAAGCGTTCATGACCAGGGAGACGGTGGCCTTTGAGACACCGGCTATCCGGGCGATATCACGGATGGTCACGTGGGGTTCATTTTTCAGCATGGGGCTCCTCGCAGCCGGAATGGTTCCGGGACTATGGTAGCATCGAAGAAGCCGGCCGCCCCAGGGGACTTTCCCGAGAACATTGATTAAACGTCACCGATATTATTTTTTATTTCAGGCGGCCAAAACGGTTTTCCTCCCCACCCGTGGCCAATTCACGGTTGGCTAGGGTCAGCCCTCTTTCAACTTTTTCCTGAATTCCTGGGGCGGGACGCCGTTCTTTTTCCGGAAAAGCTGGATGAAATAGGGGTTGGATTTGAAGCCGCAATCCTTCGCGATGCGGAACACCGGGAGCCGGGTGGCCCTCAGCAGCCGCTTGGCCTCGTCCAGCCTGCGTTTTTGTAGGTAGGCCTCCAAACCCAGGCCTGTCAGCCGCTTAAAACGGCGGCTGAGGGTGGAAACCGAAACACCTGCCATCTTGGCCAAACCCTTGATGCGAAGCGGCTGCTGGAAATGCCTCTCCACGTATTCCCGGACCCTCTCCAAGGACTGATCCCTTAGGGCGGAAAAGGGCTTTTCCATCTCTTTCTGCAGTCTGGAAAGGGCGTCCTGGTAAGCCAGGACGATCTCCTGGAAAGTGACCGCCTCCTCCAAGGTGCGGGCGGTGTTCTCCCGCAATTGGCGGGCTTCCCTCGGCTCTAAATCCATGCGGGTGCCCACGGTTTCCGAAAGTCGGTCCAGGGCGTATTGGAAATGCCAGCGGATCTCATGGGGGTTCTGGAACGACAACTGGATGGCCTGCCTCAGGAACCGTTCCTTGAGGTCTTCGAGGCCTGAAAAAGAGGCGGTGGCGAAAGCCCCGTTCAATTCATCCAACAGCGCCCGTAAGCCGTGAAAGCCCCGCAGGGGCGCTTCCCTCCCGTCCCCCTCGAAGAAGACGACATCCCCGCCCGAACCGTTCTCCAGGTGAAGCGCCAACACCGCCTGGCGGTAGGAGGCGCCTAAAAACTCACCCGGCGCCACCGTTTCCCCCACTCCGACCAAAACCGGACCGCCCAGTTCCTTCACGGCGAAATCGCGGATTTTTTGCGCGGTCTCTTCGGTCCATTTCCTTTGGGCGAGCCGGGGGAGATGGGGGTCGGCCG
Source organism: candidate division FCPU426 bacterium (assembly GCA_030038835.1). Classification (GTDB taxonomy): domain Bacteria; phylum Oederibacteriota; class Muellerivitia; order Muellerivitales; family Muellerivitaceae; genus JAJPJW01. The sequence goes on along the minus strand of JASHQZ010000012.1, from coordinate 17,139 downwards.
AGGTGACGAAGACCGCGCCGTAATCGTCCAGCCGCCCTCCCACGGTTTCGGGGAGGGTCTGGGCGAACCGGAAACTTTTTCGCTGGAACCGGTAGACCCGCATGGCTTCCTCGGCCCAGTTGAGGATGGTCCGGCCGGCCTTCCGGGGAATGACGGCCAGGACGGTCGTGGGCACCCGCGTCAGCCCGATTTCGTCGCGGGTCCATCCCCATTTTTCCACTCCCCGGCTCCAGGCCGGCACCGACTCGGAAGTGGGCCGTCCCAGGGCCCAATCCAGCCAGTAGCTGTGGGGCAGGCCCTTGGAAAAGATCTGGTTTTGCAGCCGGCGCAGCCGGTCTCCGAGGGCCGCCGGGTTCCCTTCCCCGGACAAAAGCCGGGCGAAAAACTCGAGGGATTCCTGGAACGCCGGGAAAAGGGGTCCGTCCAGCACGGGAATTTCCAGGAAGGCCCGCGCGAAGGACCGGAACTCCGGAAGGTCCGGGGAAAACTCGCGCCCACTCAGTTCCTTCCAGCATCGGGTAAGGTGCTCCAGGGTGATTTCCCCGTCCGCGAAGGCTCCCGCCTGCAGGTAGCCGATCATCCTTCCCTTGGAGAGGACCGGCACGAAGAAGTCCTTGAAGCCCAGCCTCTCTCCGCAAACGGTTTTTTTGGTTTCCCGGACCTTTTTAAAGGACCGCAAGACGAAGCGGTCCCGCACCTGGGGGCCTCCGTATTGGACCTCCAGGGAGTAAAGGCTGGTCACCCTTTTGCGGCGGTTCAAGGCCCACCAGACCTTCGGCGATAGGGTGTCGTCCCCGGAGGTGATGAGGAATACGCTCAGGTCCACGTAGTAATGGATGATGTTGTGGAAGGGGTTGTAGTTGATGAATTGGGCGAAGGGCTTGGGGACCACGGGGGGCATGAACCCATCTTACAGGAGGAAGGAAGCCCGTTCAAAAACCTATGGGATGGAATCGGGACATTACCCTAAAATGTCAATAAGCATCCGGAACGATATCCGCCCCAAAGGCCGTGAATTGCGACCCACCGCCGCCAAAAACCATGACGTACCCCGGCCCCCTGGCCGGGCCGCTTGGAGGACAGTTTTCCTTTTCTTCGATGGGAGGCCCTTTCTTTCCTCCTTCCTCCTGGCGGCCGGCTTCCTCCTGGCCACCTACGCCTTCTTCACCCCCCATTTTCAATATTCCGACGACGTCCAGATGCTCCTGCTCTTCAAGGGGGTGGCCATGGCCCAGGCCCCCAGCGCGCTCAACCAAAGGGAGAACATCCTCCTTTGTACCCTCATCAGGGAACTCTATATCCATTTCCCGCGGGTCCAGTGGTACAGTCTCATGCTCGTCTTAACCCAGTTCTTGTCCCTTTGGGCCCTCCTGGCGGCTTTCCAGTGGGGGGCCCACCGGGGGTTTAGAACCGTCCTTTTCCTTTTCGCCTCGGCCGGCATCGAAAGTTATTTTTTCGCCAACCTGCAATGGACCATGACCTCCGCCCTGGCGGCCCTGGGCGCCTTCTTCCTTTTGGCCTCCCTTTGGCGGGAGAAAGGCCGCAACCCGCCCGCCCTGGCTTGGCTCCTGGCCTTCCTGCTGGTGATCCTGGGCGTTCAAATACGCTATCCCTCGGTGGGCCTGATCGGCCTCATCGCCCTGCCGGCCATCCTGGCCCTTTCGCGGGAGAAGGAAAATGCGCCCGTACGGCTGTCCGTCCTGCGGTTCCTGGCCCTGGCCGTCCTGGCCTCTTTACTGTCCGTGGGCTTCGATGATTACCATTACCACCGGGACCCGGCATGGGCCAAATCCATCGAGTTTTTCAACCAGCATTTCGAGCTTTTCGATGTCCGCAACCCCGTTTACGACCTGCAAAGCAAACCGCTGTTCGATTCCATTGGCTGGACCCCCAATGACCTGTACATGTTCGTGGATTGGTATTTCCTGGATCAGGACACCTACAGCATTGAGAATCTTAAGAAACTCAACGACTACTTCCCCAAGTTCGGGTTCGACAAGCCCGGCAACGACTCCCCGGTCCAGAAGCTTGGCTTTGACACGACCCAGATCACCCTCTTCTTCTTTTTGGCCCTTGGGTGGCTCGTCCCACGGGGTTCCTACCGCGCCTTAGGCCTCACGGCCTTGTGGACCTTCCTCCTGCTGGTCTTCCTGATGGGCTACGAGAAACTCCCGGAAAGGCTTTTTCTGCCCGCACTGTTCTTCCTGGTGGTCCTGGGCGTCTTTTACGCCGTCCCGAAGTGGAAAAGCCCCTCCCTGGACCCGAAAAAATCCGCCTGGGTCCTGGGGGTTTCGGCGCTCCTGGCCGTGGCCCTGGGCCTCTTCACGGCTTATTTTTTCCAAAAGGAACTTACCCGGAATGCCCGTTGGGTCCAATGCGAGCAGATGATGAAAACCTGTATGGAGAACCTTCACCCGCAGGACGGCCAGCTGTACGCCGCCTGGTTTTGGGGCTTCCCCATGGAGTTCGTCGGGGCCTTCGATGACTTCGAGATTTACCGGCATTTCAACATGGTGGCCTTGACCTGGTTCCAGCGCTCCCCCACCACCCGGGCCCAAATGGAACGTTTCGGCGTGAAGGACCTGTTCCGGGACATGGTGGACAACCCCAACCTCTTCATGATCTGCAATGGGACGGACATGGAATTTTACAAAGTCCACATGAGGGAAAAATACGGGATGGCCGTCGAGGCCGAGACGGTCTATCAATGCCCCCTCTTCAGGGTGTATCGCATCCATCGGGGCGGGGCATGAATGACGATCAATGGATGAAGAAGGTTTTTGAACGGGCGATGGGAATGAACCCCGGGGTTACCCGCGGTAACGGCAAGTGCTTCCGCCTGGTGGACCGGGACGTAGCGGATGTGGTGGTGGACCGCTATGGGTCCTGCCTATGGGTTTCCTGGTTGCGCAATCACCCACCCACCGAGGGCCATTTATCCTCCATTGGGCAACTGGCCGAGGGGGTCGGGTGTGGCCATTGGCTGGTGAACGGGATGGTCAACCGCGGACGGAACCCCGGACTGGCCCGACGTTGGCAAAGCCCCCAATTTCCCGGCCGGTGGCAGGCCCTGGAAGGATCCATCGCTTTCAATTTACGCGCGGACACGGGCTTGTCCCCCGGCCTTTTCATCGACCAAGGGGCCAACCGGAAGCTTCTCCGCCGTCTGTCCCGTAACGCCAAGGTTTTGAACCTTTTCGCCTATACCTGCTCCTTCAGCGTGGCCGCCGCTTTGGGGGGGGCCTCGGTAGTGACAAGTGTCGACGTCAGCCAGCGTTTTCTGGATTGGGGCAAGGAGAATTTCGCCTCCAATGGGCTCTCAACCCAAGGCCATATCTTCAGCCGAGCCGATGCCAGGGAATACCTTGCTTTGGCCCGCAAGAGGGGCAGGTTTTTTAATTACATCGTCTTGGACCCGCCGAGTTTTTCGAGGTCGAAGGGAAAGCCCTTCAGGGTCAGGGAAGAGCTTGTCCCCATGGCCCGGAATTGCTTCGACTTACTGGTCCCTGGCGGTGAAGTGCTGGTTTGCACGAATCTTTCCACCTGGTCCCTGGAAGACTTGCGGGGTGAACTGAAGGAGGCCATCGGATGCCAGGTGCGTCCAGGTGAATGCGGCCCGGATATAACGGATAAAGTGAATTCAGCTAAGACCCTTTGGCTTAAGAAATCCGGTTCTATCGAAGAACGAGCAATTTAGCGACGGAGTGCTTGCCGTTGACCGTGATCACCACGTAATAAAGCCCGTTGGCCAGTGGGTGGCCCCATTGGTCGTCCAGGGTGAGGGTTACCGCCGTCCCCGCCGGCAAGTTGGAAAAGGTCTCGTCCAGGACCTTTCGGAAGGCGATCGTGAAGATTTCAGCCCGCACATCGGCCGTGCCCGAATAGGTCGGCGGCAGTACGTTGGCGTTGGAGCCCGTCACCGGGTTGGGGTAAACCACCACGCCGCCCGGCCCCTTCGTTGGAGGAAGGGAGGTGGGGGAGGAGGAAGGCGTGGGTGTAAAAGTAGAAAGGCCCGTAGGGGTACTTGACGGCGTAGCCGTCAACGTATTGAAAGGTGTAAAGGTTGGGGTGGCGGATTCTGTTAACGTGGCCGTTGGCGTCAGGCTCATGGTAGGGGAAGCTGTGTCGGTGGGTGTATGAACACTTGTGTCGGTCGGGGTGAAGGTGGGTGTGGACGAAGACGTGAAGGTCGGTGAACTCGAGGCTGTGGAAGATGCCGTTAACGTTGCGGTGGCGGTATTCGAAGGCGTAGCGGTGGGCGTATTGGTCCTACTGGTCGTATAGGTCCCGGTCGGGGTCGCTGAATCCGTAGGGGTCAAGGTAACCGTCAAGGTGGGCGTAGAGGTGGGCGTCCCGGTATTGATCAGCGTGTTCGTCGGGGTGGAACTGGGCGTTGAGGAAGCCGTTGGGGTGGCCGAACCGGTGGCCGTGGAGGTGGTCGTTCCGGTAGGGCTGTTAGAGGCCGTGGAAGTCGGGCTTATCGTAGCAGTGCTCGTAGTCGTTTGGGTGGCGGTTGAGGTCGCCGAATGGGTGGCGGTACTCGTGGGCGTCCCGGTGTTGACCAGCGTATTCGTCGGGGTGGAAGAAACCGTGGAGGTCGGTGAAAGCGTAGTCGTCGGCGTCAGGGTGAGGGACGCCGTGGGGGTCATCGAATCCGTGGGCGTAGGCGTAGTCGAAGCCGTCGGGGTCGCGGAGGCGGTTGGAGTCCGGGAGGGTGACGGTGAGCTTGTCGAACTCGCTGTCGCGGTCACAGTGAGGGACGGCGTAGATGTCATCGAACTGCTAGGCGTCGCCGTAGTCGAAGCCGTGGGTGAACTGGTTGCGGTGAGGGTGGCCGTGGAAGTCGCCGAAGCCGTGACGGTAAGGGTGGCGGTATCCGTGGGTGTCCCCGTATTGGCCAGCGTATGGGTGGGGGTGGCCGTAGGCGTCCCCGTGGCCGTATAGGTGTCCGTGGGGGTTACAGTCCTCGTGGCGGTGTTGGTAGGCGTGGAGGAAAAAGTAGAGCTTGGCGTGGCTGTAGGTGTCTGCGTTAGGGTGGCCGTCTGGGTCGCGGTGGGCGAGGAGGTCGGGGTGCCCGAGGGAGTGGCGCTGGGGGTGAAGCTGGCCGTCTTGCTTGCGGTGAGGGACGGAGTAGCCGTCATCGAACTGGTGGCGGTGGACGTAGCGGAGGCCGTTGACGTCGAGGTGGCAGTCGGCGTGGGGGTTCGGCTGGGGGTGAAGGAAGCCGTTGGGGTCGGGGTGGCCGTGGCGGTTTTAGTCGGAGTCGTTGAAGGCGTAGCCGAAGGTGTAAGCGTAGGCGTCGCCGTAGCCGAAGTGGCGGAAGTCGGTATGACCAGCAGGTACATTTCGCTGGGTTGGAGCGTCACGGTGAAGGAGGAAGAGGTGGCCTGGGACGTCCCCGCGATGGCCGTGACTGCGCTTGGCGCCGGGTTGTCGTTGCCGTTGATGGAGAGGGTGGTGGCTTCCTGCGAGACCCCGGAGGATCCGGTGCCCACCGGCAGCATCACCCAGGCGTTGCCGGAGGACGCGGGCGTGAAGCCGGAAATGTTGAAGGTCACGGACTGGCTGGCGGTGGGGTTGTTATTGACCGCGAAGAGGGTCAGGTCGTTCGAGGCGTCCAGGGCCGCGAAGGCCGACACCGTGGTGGCGTTGCTGCTGGTGCAGGTAACCATGTTGGTCCCGAACTTTCCGGTCAGCATGGGATAGACGTAATAGTTCGGAAAGGGCACATCCGTGGTGGTGTTGAGGAAGCCGTAATCGGGGGTCCCCCCGTTTTCGGTGGCCCAGAGGTTGGCCCCCATCCAGCCGTTCTGGGCGGTTTCCAAAACCCATTCGGAGCAGAACATGGCGTTCACGTACTCGTTGACCTGGGCGTCCGGCCCCAGGCAGCAGTTGTACTCGGTCATGAAGTATTTCACCTGCCCCACGTAGGAGCTGCCCAGTGTGGAGGAGATGATGTTGTTGAGGTTGGTGGTCTGGGTGGCCACCGTGGAGGGGAAGCTGAGGATGTAGGAATCCGTGGCTTGGCCCGCGGGAGCGTCGGCGGACACCGGATAGTTATGGATAATAAGGAAATCGGGCACGACCCCGGCGGCTTTGGCGGCGGTGAGCATGTCGGGTGTCCAATCGTCGTAATCCGTGGACCCCGGGGAGGCCACGGCCCCGATCTGGATGGTGGAGTCGATGGCTTTCATGCCGGTGTAAAAATCGGCGAAGTTTTCGCCGTACACCGTGCCGTTCATGGTGACGCCCGCCGCTCCTTGGCCGCCGACCTCCCAATCCCCGTACAGTTCGTTCCCCACTTCCCAGTACATGGCCTTGGCCGAGCCCGTGTTGGACTCGTTCCAGGTCACCCAGGCCTCCGCCAGGCTCACGGCCGCGGCATAAGTGAAGGTCGTGGGCGCGGCGCTGCCGGCGGCTCCATTGCACCATATTCCGCTGCCGTTGACGATGGGCTGCAGGGTCCCTCCAAAAGCCTGGAGGAAGGTGATGAACTGGGGCGTCGTGGCGGCGCCTGTGTCCCAGCAAACGACGTTGTTCCAATTCGTCTGGTCGGCCTCGGACCCGCCCGGCCAGCGGATGTTGCGGCATCCGGAAATTTGCATGGCGGTGTTGTAAGTGGTGTCCGTGCCGTTGTTGTGGGCGTTATAGAATTGCGCGTTGTTGCCGTAAATCTGGCTGGGGATGGTGACAACCGTGGTTCCCGCGTTCACGGTGACGCTGACCTGGGCCAGGGCTTGGCACCAGCCAAGCGCCACCCAAATTGGGAGCGCTTTTATAATTAAGGAAAGACGAATTTTCATTTCAAGAAATTCACCTTATTAGAAACGTTTTAAGAACTTGAACCGGTTTAATTTCTGGGCACAGAAATCCCCTGAAAAAATCCAGGAACCAAGATTACTTTTATAAGTTTATCGAAGAATCCTAAGAATGGAAAGGACAAGGGCCTGAATGTTTCACGGTCAACCGTCTTAATTTTTCAAATCAAAATCCATTGAATAGAAACCAAGAATCGGACCGACGCCATATCTCAGTGGCTTGACGTTGAAACCGCCCACCGGCGCTTGGCCAGGCTGCGCGCTTCTTCGTTGGGTTGATAGCTGAAATTTTGGATCACCGCTTGGACCTTATCCGCGGTTTTGGGACTGATCTTGGGGGAACCGTTCATCACCAGTGAAACCGTGGCTTTGGAAACGCCGGCCTGCCGGGCGATGTCTGTTATGGTTATCTCCGAATCATTTTTCAACATGTCCCCCTCCCCACTAAACCCGCCGCGGATTCCCTGCCCTGTTCCTCCCCAAGCCCAAGCAGGGGATGAAAACCGGGAATACCGCGGCGGATGAATCCCGCCCCGGGTTACCCCAGGATGAGGATTTTGGCGATGGCGGAGCTGGTGCTCCCGTTGGACTGGACCGTGACTTTCAGGAAGTAAACCCCGTTGGCCAGGCCTGCCCCCCTCAAGTCCTTTTCATTCCAGTAAACGTCGTGCTGGCCCGAGGTTCCGTAAGCCCCTCCGACGAAACTTTCGGTCCAGATCATCCGATCCGCCAGGGTGTAGATGCTCAGGGTGATCTTGGCGTTCGGATCCGAATAAAGCGTGCCGCTGCCGTTGTACAAGGAGGCGCTGGTCCCCTTGGAACCCCCGTTCAGCGTGAAGGAAAGGGTGGTCCCGGTCCCGGTCGAGGGGTTCGGGAAGGACAGGGCGCTGGACACCGTCAGGGCGGAAGGCGAAGCCGCCGGTTGTTCGCCCCAAACCAGGGTCCCGTTCAGGTAGCCCGTCACGTCGGGGGCGTTCGTGAAGCTGGTATAGGGCGCGAAACTCCAATCGTCGTCCTGGTTCATGTTGCTCCAGTCGCTCTTGTTGAACCGGCTCTGGATTTGAAGGATCCCGCCCGGTGGCAGCACGATGTTGCCCGTGAAGCTGTAGAGCACGTAGTTGGTCTGGCCGCCCAAACTGGTAGGTTGGACTGAGACCTCCACGTTACCGGTCTCATTGGTCCCCTGCGGGATCAACCCGGCCCAATCCACCCAGGCCTGGAGGGTCTGGGTCGTGCAGTCACAGTTGAACCAGTACCTCAACGTGACGTCGTTGAGGTTCAAGGGCCCGCTTCCGGTGTTGACGATCTGCAATTGGGGGTGGGGACTGTTGGTATTGGCGGTGGTGACGGCGCTCAACAACTGCACCTCGAAGCTGCTGCTGGAAGCCGCCTGGGTGGGCGTATCCGTGGCCGTCGGGGGCGCCGCGGTGGGCGTCAAGGTGGCCGTGGGGGGGACTGCCGTGGCTGTAAAGCTGTGAGTGGCCGTGGGCGGCACGGGCGTATCCGTCGAAGTCGGGGGCGCCGCCGTCAAGGTGAAGGTGGCGGTGGGTGGAACGGGCGACGAGGTGGCAGTCGCCGTGGCCGTGTTCGGCATCGGGGTGTGGGTGGCGGTCGGCGGAATCGGGGTATCGGTGGCCGTGGATGGCACGGCTGTGTTCGTGGGTGTGGGCGGGACGGGCGTATCCGTCGAAGTCGGGGGCACCGCCGTCAAGGTGAAGGTGGCGGTGGGCGGCGCGGAAGTGGGTGTGCTGGTCGGAGGTGGGGGCGTATTCGTGGCGGTGGGGGGCACGGGCGTAGGAGTGGCCGTGCCGGAGGATGTCGCTGTCGACGTGTTGGTTTTCGTCGGGGTAGAGCTGGCGGTGCTGGTGGCCGTGGATGTGGAAGTGGAGGTGGCCGTAGCCGTGGAGGTTGACGTAGCCGTATCGGTGTTGGTATGGGTGGACGTGGCAGTGCTTGTCGGCGTGGAAGTGCCCGTCGAGGTGGCGGTGGAGGTCGGGGTGGCCGTGGAGGCTGGCTGCGGGATGACCTGGAGGGCGTCCACGAAGGCGTTGCCGTCCGTGCTGGTGCCGCCCAGGAAGGTGATGGTGATGGCGCCGTTCGAGGGCGAGATGTTGTTGATCACCTTGACGTCCGCCGTATTGGCGCCCACCTGGGAATAGACGTCCAGGTTGGCCAAAACCGTGACCCCGTTGATTTCCACGTTGAATACTCGGTCCCCCGTGCCGAAGTCGCCCGAGTAGGTTTCAGCGAACAGCAGGCTGACCTGGTAGGTGCCCGAGGGTACGTTGAAGGTGTAGCTGAAGTCGGTGCCGTAGCGCTGGGTGTCGTAAAGGGTGGGGTCGTTGGTGCCGGCGATGGTGGTGCCTTCCGCGATGGTGGACCCGCCGCTGTAGTTCTCATCCGCCACCCAGGTCAGCCCCGAGGAGGCGCTCACGTACTGGGGCCCGCCCGCGTTGACCCGCCAGGAGGAGGCTACCACGGGCGTGGGGGTGGGCGGGGCCGGCGTGGGCGTGGCCGTGGGCACGGGAGTCCCGCCCACCGAAGCCACGAAGCTGAGCACGCTTTGGCCCGGCAGGGTGTAAGTAAAGGAATTCCCGGAAACCGCCACCGAGCTCTGTTGCACCAGGCTCACGCCCGAGGCCGTTTCCCAGGGATAGACCGTGGAAACGTTCACGCCGGTATAACTGACGGGCAGGCTGTACGAGGAGGTGTTGCTGTTGATGGCCACGACCACGACCTTGCCCGTGGACGAGCCGTAGTAGGCCGAGACCGAGACCCCGGCGGAGGGCGACTCGGTGCAGCCGATGCGCACGAAGCCCGGGCGGATGAACTTGCTGAAATTGCCGATGGTGTAGAGGCGCATGGTGGGAGCGCCGCTGCTGGTGCACAGCCCCTCGTCGTCGGAGTTCAAGTTGACCAGCCACCAGTAACAGAAGGCGTTGAAGTTGTTGTCCACGATGCAGTCGTGGAGAAGGTCGGCGTAGTAGATCCCGCTGTCGATGTTGTTGTCGCTGGTTTTTTCCGATATTTCGGTCTCCCAGCTTTGGACGGCATGCCCGGCCGTGGTGGAGTAGCTGGAGGGCACCTCGTTGGGCCCGCCGCCGTAGAGGTGCATGCCGATGATCCCCACGAAGGACGCCGCGGCCGAGTCCCCCATGGTGGTGGCGGACAGGGCCAGGTTGTCCGCGAAGGATTCGGGCATCATGATGATCGAGGTGCCGAAACCCGCCGCTTGGAGGTCCGGACCCAGGTTGGTTTTTATGTAAGTGTCGAAATCCTGGGCCGACCAAAGGCAGGAATCGTAGCTGGGGTCGTAGTCAGGCTCGTTCTGGACGGAAATGGCGTAAGGCGTGAAGCCGTAGGTATTCTTGCAGGCCGTGACGAAACTCGTCTGGTAGGCCGCGTAATTGGCGTAGTCCGAAGTGATGAGCTGGTTGGTGTTGCTGCCCGGGTTGCCGTTGTCGTTTCCCGTATTGTTGCCGTCCACGGTGCCGTTTTGCTTCCATTCGGCCGGCGGGCTCCATTCGGATCCGAAGACCCGGATATCGGGGTTGATGCCCAGCGCCTGGGTGGCGAAGGCGCATTGGGGGCCCCAGTTGGCATTGCCGGAGTCGTCAATGCCCAGGCGGAGGATGGAGAGCCCGACTTGTCCGTTCACTTGCGAGGTGGGGGGCTCGCTGGAATCATCCGCCCAGAAGGTGGTGGCGAGTGAGGATGAGAAGCTGTTGTCCCATTGGCTGGAGGCCCCAAAGCCCGAGATGGTTTGGTAGGTCGTGCTGGGATTGACCGTGACGGTTTGCGCGGTAAGGGGGGCGGTTCCCGCCAAAAGCCCCAAGGAGAACAGATGAAGAAGGGTTTTCCGTCTTAACATTTCATACCTCCAAGGCCTTCAAGCCTTTTTAAACGCGAAACCGCAGAAAATTTAGATCCGATCGCTTTCAGGCGTGGTCAGGGCGTGTGAAATCGGTTTCGGCATGACCTAACTGAGATTAGTGTTTGGGTTTGGGCGGTTTATTCCCGTTGAGGGGGAAAAATCGTCCGTTGGGGGAAGGGAATTCTCTTGGCTTTCGAAGGGTTTAAAAACCTTGGTGGTTAATTAGGGGGTGCTTTAGGGTTGTCCGGAATGCTTGGCCTGGTAATCGTCGAGCCATTGCTTCAGGGCCAGGTCGTTGGGGTTCAAGCGCAGGGCCTGCTCCAGGCATTGGATCCCCAGCGCGGTTTGGCCCGTCTGCAGGTAAATGATTCCCAGGTTCCGCCAGGCACGGCTATCGTTGGGGTTCTGCTGGGCCGCCTGCTCGTAAGGCGCCACCAGGCTGGCGGCCCCGCTGTTCCCCGCCGCCGGGGGGGTGTTTCCCGGCAGGTCAAAGAGCACCTGGACCTTGGTTTTCACCCCGCCGGCCGCGGTCACCGGCGCCGGGGCTGGCGTCGCCACCACCGTCACTGGCGGCGCCTGGACCGTCACCGGCGCGGAGATTACCGTCACGGGCTTGGTGGCCACGGGCGTGGGGTTGGGGAATTCGTATCCCACGCTGATGCGGTTCGAGTCCCCCAGTTCCCCATAGGGCAGGAAGGCATAATCCAATAAAAACTCCCCCAGCCGCAGGCCCGCTCCGGCCGAAAAACCGGTCAGCCCGCCGATCTGGTTGTCCGAAAGCGCGCCCTGGTAGCCCAGCCTTAAGGAACAGCTACCGCCAAAGTCTCCTTCCAATCCCGCCTGGACGCGGCTCACCCCGCCGGGCTCCCAGTCGCCCGCCAAGAGGGGCTTGAGACTTACGTCCCCTCCCAGTCCCCAAAGGACTGCGGCGCCTAAGCGCAGGTCCTGAGCCGGATTGAAACCCGCCACCGGGGTCCCCAGGCCCGTATAGGTGAGCCCCAAACGTAGACCGGGGTCCGGTACCCAGAGCACTCCCAGGTCGCCGGAGAGCCCGGTGTAGAGCGAGTCCACGATCTTCTGCTGGGTCCCGTGCAGGGCCGCCCCCACGGAAAATTCCCGGGCCAGGGGAAAGCCCCAGCCCGCGCTGAAGGCCACGTCGCTGTCCGCGAAACTGCCCAGGGAGACCCCGTTGGCGTCCCGCTCGTCCAGGTTTCCCCAGGAGACGTACTGCAGGGCGGCCCCGAAGCCTCCCAGGGGGCCGGCGGGCAGGCCGAAGAGCAGGGTCTCCTCGAAGGAGCTGGCCAAGTAGCTGTTGTGGTTGATGGAAAGGGACGCGGCCTTCAGCTGGGAGAGTCCCGCGCAGTTGTAAAAAAGAGCGGCCGGGTCGTCCGCCAGGCCGGTCAGGGCGTCCCCCAGAGCGTCGGCCCGGGCCGAGGCGCCTAGGGCGGAAAGGGGCGTTACCAGCCCCGCGGTGGAAAAAACCGTCTGCGCCAAAACTAAATCCGAAAAACCCAAGACCGACACGAAGACACAAAGACCCAAATTTTTGGGGATAGAAACGATTGTTTTTTTAAACTCTTCCTTTGCGGCTTCGTGGCTTTGTGTTGAACCTTGGTTTTTGGTTCGACGGTTCATTTCTTGACCGCCAAGACCTGGGTCTGGAAAATATCCGCCTTTCCCTGCCCGTAATCCAGCTCGACCCGGTAGAAGTAGTGGCCCGGCGCGAAGGAGTCCACGTTGAGCACGCTGGATTGCAGGCCTGCGGCCTTGGAATCGCTGATCGTGGCCGCCAGGTTGCCCCAGGCGTTCCAGACCTTGATGTTGGCCGTGCCGGACTGGGCCATGGTGTAGACGAATTGCACCGAGCCTCCGTTGGTGGGGTTGGGGGAAACGTAGGGGTTGCCCCCGCTGGGCGCGGGCGGTGTGGAAACGGGCGTGGGACAAGCGTTGTCCAGGGCCAACTGGCCGTAGCCACTGGCGTTGGCGTAGTCATCCGGTCCCCCGTTCCACATGAGTTGGCCGTCCCGGCAATCGCCGCCGTTGTGGTTCACGTCAACGCCTAGGTCGAAACCCAGGGCCTTCCCGGGGCCGGGACCCGTGATCCCCAGGGTGGACCAGGGGATGGAGGCCTCCACCACGTAGCCCGTGGGGATCGTGACGGTAACCATGCTCACCCCGGTAGTGCGCCCCTGGGCCTCCTGGGCGGCCGTGTCGTTGTACCCAAAGAAATACTGGTAGTCGGTGGAGCCGGTCGTGACGCTCTTGGAGTCCGTAGTGTCCAAGTAGGCCTCCACGGCCGAGTTTTCCCAGACCGTGACCCCGGTGTTGTTGGTCAGCACGCTGTCCGTGACGGTGACGCCCAGGTAGAGGTTGTTGGGGTCCCACAGGACCTTGAAGGACGCCGTGGCCCCGAAGGTGTTCCCCAGCACGGTCCGGTTGACGGTGTTCCAGCCCGGGGAGCTCCCCCATTCCCACTCGGACAAGGTTCCGTTGACGGTGGCGCTGCCCTGGCAGGCCGGGGCCGTCTGGGGCGTCGGGGTGGGGGCAAGGGGCGCGCCCGTCAGTAGGGATTCCTGGGGAACGGTTTCGAAACCCTGGGAGGCACTCTGCCAGGCCAGCTGGACGTGATCGCTGGTAATGTTCCCCCCGTCCGTGAAGTAATCCAAGACGACCGGCACCGGGACGCCCGCCGTCAGGCTGATCGTGCCTTGTTCCGTCCGGTTGGCCGAGTCGGTCCAGGAACTCACTAGCACCTGGCCGTCCACCACCAGGCTCACCCCGCCCGCCACGTAGATGGTGAAGGTGTAGGGTTGGCTATAGGCGGGTTCCACCTCGCCCGTCCATTGGGCCGAGAACACGGAAACGGACATGTTGGGCTCGGGCGGGCAGCCGTCCCAGAGGAAGCTGAGCCAGGGATCGTTCTCGGTCACCGCCGCGCTGGTCAGGTTGTCGTTGGTGTAATAAACGCCGGTGAGGCCGTAGCCGTCATATTGGGCCAGGGCCGGGTTGTGGAAGGTGATCAGGGACAAAAAGAGGGTGGATAGGAACCGTTTCAAGGGAGCCTCGGCGCTGAACGGATGAAAGAATGGAAATTATTATTCATCCCGGAAGGCTTCCCGCACCACAAGTTTTTGAGCGCCTACAACAAATTCCAAAAAGAAAGGCCTTTTGAACCACGGAGTACATGGAGTGCGCGGAAGAAAGGCATAGGAGTTCCATCAAAACGAAGGATGGGCCCTGTGGCCTCTGTGTGCCCCGCGGTTAAAAGGGATTTTAGGGGGTTGCGGGTTGCAGCTTGATCTGGATGTCCTTGGTCAGGTGCGTTGCGCCCGATTGCACGTCAATACGGTAATCGCCCGCGCCCGCGGGTTGGCCGTTTTCCAGCAGGCCGTCCCATTGGAAGGACCAATGGCCGGGGTCCACGAACCCAGTGTAAAGGGTCCTCACTTCCCTGTCCCCACTGTCGAGGATGCGCACCGTTACCAGGGATTTTTGGGCCGTGTTCACCAACACGCTTAATTCCTGGCCTTCCTGGCTGGGTTCGGCCGCCTGGGGGAGGACCGGGGCAAGGGGTTTATGGATCATTCCGGAAATGGCCGGTTTTTCCGGGGCCTGTTGCGCGGGCGGTTGGACGGCCTCCGGGATTCCCACGGACTTGGGCCAGAATCTCCAAACCACGCCCGCCGTCACCGCCGCCAGGGCAACAGCCAAAATCTTGAGAATAAGGCCCTTTCCGGCCAGGCTCCCGCCGGTTTTAGGCAGGGCCTGAAGACCCTTGGGCAGGGTGGGCAGGGGAAGGCCCGTGGCCAGGTAGTTTTGCTCCAGCAGGCGTTCGTATTTCAGGGCCGCCTCGGGCGATTCCTGCAAAAGATTGGACAGGGCCTCTTGTTCGGCCTCGTTCAAGTCCCGCGTGAAAAATTGTTCGATCAAATCGGCCATGAACACCAGTCCATAACTCAAAATTTAAAATTCATAATTCAAAATTTTCTTTTATGAGAATCCTAAGCGCCTTTTTGCAGCGGGAAAGCCGCGACATCACCGTCCCCAGGGGTATCTTCAGGGCCTTGCCCACCTCGATGTAGCTCTTTTCCTGCAATTCCCTCTGTTCGATGATCTCCCGGCATTCCTTGCCGATCCTTTCCAGGCATCTCTCGATGATCCGGCGCTTTTCCTTCTCCTGGTCCTTGGCGTCCTGCCGCTCTAGGGCCTTGGATTGCAACAAAACGTCCAGCTCGGCGTGCTCCTGGTTCACCAGTTTGGCCCTTTGCCGGAACCGGTTATGGCATTTAAAAATGCATATCTGCGTCAGCCAGGTCAAAAGGCTGGACCTAAACTGGAATTCCGGCAGCTTCTCGAAGGCCGTGATGAACACTTCCTGAACCACATCCTCGGCTTCCGGGTCCTGGTAGCCCAGTAAATAAACGCAAGTCCGGTAGAGCTTTTCCCGGTGAGTGACGAAAAACTCGGTCTTGGCCTTTTCGTCCCCCTGGAGGATCTTTTGGACCAGTTCCCGTTCTTCCAAGGATTTCCCTATTCATTAGTGTTTTAACGTGCACGGTTTATTCCCGTTAACAAAAGTATAACGGGCGGCGGAGGGCCTTGGGTAATTTCCAGTGTTGAATTGTTTTTTAAGGCTTTTTCGGGGGAGGTCAACCCCTACCGGAGAACCAGCAATTTTGCCACGAACTGCTTGCCGTTGGCCGTGACCACCACGTAATAAAGCCCGTTGGCCAGGGGGACGCCGGACTTGTCCGTCAAGGGCAGGGCTACCTCCGTGGTTCCGGCGGGCAGGTCCGTCAGCGTGATCTTATCCACCGCCCGGAAGGCGGTCGTATAGACCGCGATCGCCGCCTGGCTGGCTGGGGAACTCAGGGTGATCCCCAGCGTCACCGGGCCGGATCCCTTGGCGGGGTTCGGGAACACGACCACGGTGCTGGTGGCTGCGGGGGTGGGAGTGGAGGATTTCGTCCACGTGACCGTGGCCGCCTGTGTGCTAGTGGGCGAAGCAGAAGGCGTAGCGGTGAGCGTAGCCGACGAAGTCGGCGTAGTCGAAGCCGTCTCCGTGGGCGTCCAGGTGGCGATAGCCGTCGGCGTGGGCGAAGGTGTGAAGGTTGGCGAACTCGAAGGGGTAGAGGTCGGACTAGCCGTAGTGGCGGGGGACGGCGTCCCGGTTGCTGTTCGAGAGGCCGTTGGAGTCCCCGAAACCGTTGCCGTGGGGGATGCCGTATTCGAAGGCGTGCCTGTGGCGGTGGAACTAGGCGTGGGGGTAAGGGTAGAAGTGGCTGTGTGTGAAGGTGTAAAGCTTGCGGTGAACGAAGGGGTAGCCGTAGCCGAACCCGTCGGCGACATTGTCGCCGAAAGCGTGGATGTGGGCGAACTTGAGGGGGTGGCGGTCAGGCTGGAGGTGGCGGTATTGGACGGCGTTCCCGTAAGCGTTCGAGTGAGGGTGGGCGTGGTCGAATCCGTCGGGTCCCCCGTAGTCGTAGCGGAGGGGGAAGGCGTCGTCGAATCGGTGGCTGTGGGAGTGGAAGTCAAAACAGGGCTGGCTGTCGCCGTTGAGGAGGGGGTGTCCGTTATTGTTGGCGTTGCCGTCTCGGAAACGGTTCGGGTGGCGGTGGAGGAAGCCGTATCCGTGGACGAGGGGGTGACGGTATTGGAAGGCGTCCCGGTTGGCGTTCGAGAGGCCGTTGGAGTCCCTGAAGGGGTGCTGGAGGGTGTCGCGGTGAGCGTAGGGGAAGGGGACGGTGAGCTTGTCGAACTCGCTGTCCGGCTGGGCGTGAAGGTGACCGTGGAAGTGTTGGAGGGCGTTGGGCTCGCGCTAGGCGTCGCCGTGGCAGTGTGCGTCGGGGTTGACGTCGGCGAAGCCGTGGGGGTGGGGGTATTCGTGACCGCGGGCGTGGGCCCGCAGGTGGCGAACACCACGTCGTCCGGCCCCGCCTCGGAAATGTTGAAGGTCGTGACCGCCGCCGTGTTGGAAGGCGCCAGCCCGTTGATCAGGCAGTTGCAGTCGAAGGTGACTCCCTGGGTGTTGTACACCTCGAAAATCTCCGAGCCCGTCAGGGTGCAGGCGTTAAACGTCACGTTGGAAACCGGGGCCTCCGGCAGCCCCCAGATGATCCCCGTATTGGCCTCGGAGGTGGTGGCCTCGCTGGCCGTCACGTTCTGGAAGTTGACGTCGTTCCAGAAGGGCGTCGTGGTGGACACGGCCTCGCCCGTGTCCGTGGCCGGGCTGGAAGGCAGGGTGGGGTAATAACTGTAGAAGAGGATGGGGTTTACCAGGATGTTGCTCATGGTGATGTTGGAATAAGTGATATTGGAGACCGGCCCCCCGTCGGTGCGGTCCGATTTCAGGCGGATGCCGTACTGGGTGCCGTTGAAGGCGCAGCCGGTGACCAGCACGTTGCTGACGCCCCCCTTGGTGATGCTGCCGATGGAAAGGCCGTGTCC
>JASHQZ010000103.1 GCA_030038835.1 candidate division FCPU426 bacterium | reverse complement strand
CCACTTTGAGCCCCTCGCGCCAGCGAGGAGGAAGCGCCTTGAAGAATTCGTGAAATGGAAAAGGGAAGCGCAGGAACGGCTCGAATAAAACAAAAAAAGTTATGAGTTCCCGGTTTTGAGTTAATGTGAGTTTTTGTCCCGCAAAATCACGAGTGGACTTCTCACTCGGACCTTTAATGAGTTGTGGGACAAAAACTCCCGAAACTCAAAACTCAACTCTCAGAACCCATAACTTTCGTTGGAGTCAGGCGAAGGCTTTCTGGATTTCCTCGTAGCTTTTCACGCAGTTGCGGCCGTGGGCCTTGGCCTCGTACATGGCCTTGTCCGCGCGGTCGATCAGGGTCACTCCCCCAATCCCCTCGTTGGAGTGGTAGGTGTCCACGCCGATGCTCACCGACACCTGCAGGGTGCGGCCCCGCACCATGATTTGATAGACCCCCAGGGATTCCTGGATGCGCTTGGCCAGGATCATGGCCCCTTCCCCCATTGTTGCGGGGAGGATGGCCACAAACTCATCCCCGGCGTAGCGAGCCACCAGGTCGGTGGTCCTGAAAAGCGAACCGAGCTTTTGGGCGATCTGCTTGAGGAACTGGTCTCCCACCGAATGGCCGAACTGGTCGTTGATGTCCTTGAAGTGGTCCAAATCAATGAAAATGAGGGAAAGAGGCTGGCGATAGCGTTTGGCGCGGTTCAGTTCGTATTCTAAAATCTGGTGGAAGTAACGGCGGTTGTAAAGGCCGGTCAAGGTGTCACGGATGGCCATTTCCTCGACCTTGGCGAAGAGCTTGGCGTTCTCGATGGTCAAGGCCGCCTGCCGGGCAAAAATAATCAAGATTTCCTTTTGCAGCAGGGTGGGGGCTTTTTCGTAAACCAAAAGCCCGATCAACCGGTCGCGGATTTCAAGGGCGACCATTTCGGCGCCCTTCAAGTCCAATTCCTTTTCGAAAAGCCGAGCCAAGCGGCCTTGCGCCAAGTTGTCCTCGTTGGAGGCCACGTGGGGTTGACAGCTTTTCAAGAGGTCCGTTTCCTCATCGACCGTCAATAGGACGTTCATTTCCTGGATCTTCTTGTCGCTCAAGCCGATACCCACGCATCCGGTAAGGCTGAAGGAGGATTCGTCCTTGATAAAGACCACCGCCTTGGAAATGCCGGTCCCGCTTTTGAGGCCGCGCAGGATGGACTTTAAGAGGGAATGAAGGGGTTTCGAGAATTGGAGTTCGGCGCTGGCATGATACAATGACATCAAGCCTTGGTTGAGGGTCGCCATTTCCGCATTCAAGGCCGTTGTCGAGTTGGCCCGGCTTAGGCGCACATGTTCAGATGTGGCGTTCTTTTTGGAAGACAAGATTGGATTCCCGTTATTTCAAAACAGGATTTAGTGTTGGGGGGGAGTCGTGGGCTTATTATGCGGTAAGGTTTTAAAACCGCATAGACAAAATTAAAACAAAATAAGGAAAAAGATTTACCTAGCCGCTGTTTTTCTGATGGCGGATGGCATGAAATTTTAGTTGGAAAATTAGGTGGTTTTTTTAAGGAAAAAAACCGACTTTATCGTGAAAGGGAAGTTTTGAAAAAACTTCAGGCCGTTTTAATCACCGGAGGTGCGGGCTACATCGGCAGTCACGCCGTCCAGGAAGCACGGACCTACGGTTTTGAACCCGTCACCTACGACAACCTCTCCACGGGCCATGCTTGGGCGGTGAAGGGGAGCCTTCTGGTCAAAGGGGAATTGGCAGACCGCAAGAAACTGTCGGAGGCCTTCAAAAAATTCAAACCTGTCGCGGTGATGCATTTCGCCTCCCACATTGCCGTGGGGGAATCCGTCATCAACCCGCAGAAGTACTACCAGGACAACCTCACCAATGCCATGAACCTTTTCTCCGTCATGCTGGAACGCAAGGTCCGTTATTTTATCCTTTCCTCGACCGCGGCCACCTATGGCGACCCCCTCGAGGTGCCCATTCCAGAGACCCATCCCCAGGTCCCGGTCAATCCCTATGGAGATTCCAAGTGGATCCTGGAAAGGATTCTTGCCTGGTACGACAAGGCCTACGGCTTGCGGTCCACCTTCCTGCGCTACTTCAACGCGGCCGGGGCGGATGCCTCGGGCAAGATCGGGGAAGTCCACGATCCTGAGACCCATTTGATCCCCCTCGTGCTGGACGCAGCCATGGGCCGACGCAAGGAAATCACCGTTTTCGGGCAGGACTACCCGACGCCCGACGGGACCTGCATCCGGGATTACATCCATGTTACGGACCTGGCCGGCGCCCATTTCCTGGCCTTGAAGCGCATGATGGAAACGGACAAAAGCGACTTTTTCAACCTGGGGACGGGGAAGGGCTTTTCGGTCAGGGAGGTCATTACCCGGGCCGAGGAAGTGACGGGGATGAAGGTCCCGGTCCGGATGGGCTCCCGCAGGGCGGGCGATCCCCCCGAACTGGTGGCCCGGGCGGACAAGGCCCAGGAGGCGCTCGGGTGGCAGCCACGACATTCCAGCCTGGAGAACATCCTCAAGACAACCTGGGCCTGGCACCGGAACTATTTCGGCAAAAAATCAGCCGGAAGGAAAAATAAGCGCGCAGGTCACAGCTGACAGGGAAGACCCAGGAGCTTAATGGTTTGCTGTGAACCGTGACCTGCGAGCTGTCAGCTGGGGGACTTAAAGACTTTTTCCCGGTAGAACCGCAGCTCCTCCACCGTCTCCAGGATGTCGTCCAGGGCCTTGTGCTTCTGCTTTTTGGGAGGCGCCTGGAACTCCGGCCCGTACCAGCGCTTCACCAGTTCCTTGATCGTGCTCACGTCCACCAGGCGGTAATGGAGGTATGCCTCCAGCTGGGGCATGTATTCGATCAAAAACCGGCGGTCCTGGTAGATGGTGTTCCCGCACAGGGGGCTGCTTTTGGGCTTGCAATGCTTCGAGACGAAGTCCAGTGTTTGTTTCTCCGCCTCCTGCAGGGTGGTGGCGGAGCTTAAAACCGCGTTCCAGAGCCCCGATTGCTTATGGTGTTTCTTGTTCCAGTCGTCCATTCCGGCCAGGATCTCGGCGGGCTGGCGGACCACCAGGGCCGGGCCCTGGGCCAACAGGTTCAGGTCCTTGTCCGTGACGAGGGAGGCGATCTCCAGGATGACGCAGGTTTTGGGGTCCAAGCCGGACATCTCCAGGTCCATCCACACCAGGTTGGTTTCCATTTCGGAAGTCATTTTTTCCCCTTGAAGATGAAAATCGCGCCCTTGGGGCAATATAACTTAAGTGGCGGCCTTTCGACGCTCGAATAAATCCTTGGAGGATCTGATCCGGTCCAGGAACAGGATTCCGTCCAGGTGGTCGATCTCGTGCTGGAGGGCCACGGCCTCAAAGCCGGTGAAAACCAGGTCCACCTGCTCCCACTTCCCGTCGAAGGCCTTGACCCTTATCCTTTGGGCCCGCTTGACGTTGGCCAAAAGGTCGGGGAAGCTCAGGCAGCCTTCCCGTCCGGGCTTCCATTGGCTGGCTTCCACTATTTCCGGGTTCAAAAGCCCCAGCCGGCCGTGGTTCTCGCAGGGGCGGGAGGAACGGGAAAGGTCCACCACCAGGGCGCGGGCCAGGCATCCGACCTGGGGCGCGGCCAGGCCCACGCATCCGGGGTAGGCCGACAGGGTGTCCTCCAGGTCTTTCAGCGCCTGGGGGCCCTTCGGGTCGCCCGGGGAAAGGGCCGGCGCCTTTTGTTTCAAAAACGGGTTGGGATAGGTCAATACGGGTAAAACCGGCATGGTTAAAGTTCTTCCGCTTCCACGGCCTTGAAGGAAACCTCGACCTTCAGTTCCTTTTTCAGGGCCTCCAGCCTTTTCCCAAAGGCCCCGGCCCCGCGGGCGCCCGGCACCTCCACTTCCATCGCCAGCGAGTAAAGGGGCGCCTGGGGGCCGGGGGTCACGTGGGTCCGCAGGTCGGTGATGTTGATCCTTTCCTCCGCCGCGGCCTGGGCGATACGGTACACGATGCCCGGATGGTCCACGCCGTAGACCACCAGGGTGTAGGGGAGGCTGCCGGAGGCTCCCGGTTCCATTTCCCCCGGGGGCAATTCCCGCATGGAAAAGACCAGGCCCCATTTTTGGGCCGCGGGTTCCACGGCCTTGCGCAGATCCTCCGGGGTGCGGTTTTCGGGCAGGGAGATCAAAAGCAGCACGGCGAAATCCCCCTTGAGGCGGGTCATGCTGGAATCCTCAAGGTTGCATTGGTTATCGAAAAATACCTTGGACAGGGCGGCCACGATGCCGGGCTGGTCCTTGCCGACGGCGGAAAGCGCGATTTGTTTTTTCATCCGGGCACCTCTTTGGAGTCACTTCCGTCGTTGCGAGAAAACCCCAAAATTAAGGGGGTGGCGCAGTTTTCACCCCGGGGAAGACCCTATCCCAGGAAGAAAAGCCGCGTCAAGAGGCGGGTAGGGCGCCGAATTCCCCGGCTCTTTTGTGGATAACCGGCACAGGCCTTCTTGGGGGCTCCCCGCGATTACGGATGACCGGCATTTTACCGGCGGGGGCGGAAAACAAAAAGTCCCCCCTGGATCAGGAGGGACCTTGGGACGGCCCGGGGTTTCGGATTAACGGCCGCCGCCGCCGAACACCCGCGTGATGGCGAAGTCGGCGTTGTCGCTGAACATCTTGGAGGCCATGGGGTCGAACTTGACGGCCGCGCGCACCAGGTCCTTGGCCACGTCGACGTTGTCCTTGGCGAAGGCCATGATGGCCGTCTTGGCCTCGCCCGGATCGGTCTGGGTCACCAGCTTCAGGATGGCCGCGATGTTCTTCTCGACCTTGTCGAAAAGAACATAACGCAACAGGATCGCCAGCTTGCGCTTGCTGAGTTTGGGCGAGGGGGCGATGTTGTTGGCGATGGCGTTGATGAAGTCGATGTAGTCGCTGATCGCGTCGTCGCGGCTGGCCTCGTCCTGCATGCTCTGGGTGGCCGCCAGGGAGAACTTCTTATCCTGCCCGGTCCACTTCACCTTGGTTTCCTTCTCGATCTTGCCCATGTAGTCGCCCATGAAGGTCCCGGTCCTCACCTCTCCCCGGTAGTCGTAAATGGGGTCCTTGGTGAGGTAAAGGGCGCAAAGGCGCAGCACCTGCACCTCCATCGGGTTGAAGGTCACGAAGGCGCCCTTGCGGACCGTTTCGCCCGAGACGAAGGACATGACGAACCGGTCCTCGAAGAAATCCACGAAGTTGCGCAGGGGCTCGATCATGATGGAGGGAATGATGTGTTTTCCCTCCCAGTCCCGGTTGAAGAGGTTGGTATGGATCTTCAGGATCTTGTCCAGGGCGGTCAGGACGGCGGAGGGGATGCAGAGGCTGTCCATCGGGTTCCCCTCGTCGGGGAACTGCTTGGAAAGGAGGACGCGGGCCGCGGAAAAGGGGACCCGCATGGGCGAGGTGTCGGCCGCCCTCACGCAGACGTTGTTGGTGGTTTCGATGTCGGCCTTTATCTGCTCAATGACGACCTTTTCGAAAAGGGGCCCCGAGGTGGGGGGAGCCGCCGAGGCGACGCCCGAATCGGCGTTGTCGATCTCCTGCTTGCACTTGACCACGCTCTGGTATTTCTCCTCCACCTGCTTGCCGTTCTCGGAAATCTTTCCCATGAGGGGCATGAGCGGCGTGAGCACTTTCGCCAGTTCCGCGGCGCTGGACCCGATCCTCCCCTCGGAGGCCCTCAAAGCGGCCTTGTCCTGCTCCGTCAGGGTGTCTCCCTTGGTCCAGATGACCGCTATGGTCCGGAGGACCTGCATGGCGTTATTGACGCTTTGCCCGGAGGCGGCGTTCAAGGCGGCCACCACCTTGGGCGAGTTGGAATCGACCTGGCCGATGGCCAGCACGACCTCGCCCCTGACCTGGTTCATCTTCCGCTTCCACTCGTCGCGTATCTTCCGGCCGTCCTCGGGGGCGGTTTTCATCATCACTTCGGCCTTGGCCATTTCCTGCTGGCACTTGAGGACCACCTGGTATTTCTCCTCCACCTGCCGGCTGTTCTCGGCCATGACGTTCATTTGGGACAGCAACTCGTCCAACCACTTGGCCATGCCCCCGCCGGCGGTCCCCACCTTTCCCTCGAAGGCCTTGAGGAAGGTTAATTCCTGCTCGGTGGCGGCATCGCCCCTGCTCCAAATATTGGACACCTTCTTGAGGATCTCCATGGCGGTCTTGGCGTTCTTCCCGGAGGGGTCGTTTAAAAAGCCGATAAACTTTGAGAAGTTGGAGTCCATTTGGCCCACGCATATCCCGATCTCGGACCGCAGCTGGTTCATCTTGCGCTTCCACTCGTTCTTGACGTAGCTGTTATCCGACCCGGATGCGGCGCGCAAGTCCCGCTCGCGCTCCTTGCCCATCTTGAAGGAAACCAGCTCGTTGCGGGCGATGGCCATGAACTTGTCGACCATGCAATAAACGGGGGCGGGGATCGTCTCGGGGTTACGGCCTGAAAATGTTTTTAGGAGGGATTCATAAAGAGGGGCCGGCATCAGATCGATGACCTTGGTCTCTTTGTCGGTTTGGACGGTGATCTTGTCCCCGATGGCCCCGGTGCAAAGGAAAGTGGATTGCTCGGGATTGAGGTTGTTCAGGAGGTTGGGAACGATGTAATCCACGAGCGCGTTGTAGGCGTTACGCAATTTATCCGAGCGGGACTTTTCCGCCACGGCCGAAGTATCGGCGTCGTTGGCGAAGAAGCGGATAAATTCCTCGACCTTATCCCGGACCTCGCTATCCACCCCCTTCATGAGCTGCTCGTAGTGGGTGCCGGTGACGGATTGAGTGGCGGTCGACATAAAAGAAGCCTCCAGGGGAGAAATGGGAAACTTAGGGAGCGCTATTATAGCACAGGCCTTTTATGTGGTTGTTCATTTATAAAAGGCGGATTAAACCAAGGAAGGTTTAAAGTCCGGGGACGGGAGCGCCTTGAAACTAAAAACGGGGGCGTATTTTTTTAGGCTGGTTTACCGTTTCAAGGTCGCTGGATGGAGAATTCACCCCGGCATTTCATTTTCCGCCCTGGAGGAGGGGAATGAGGAACTTTCTTGTCGGCCACTTCAGGCTTGTTTTTTATGGGAGCCGTGCTTCAATAATGACCGCTAAAACCCCTGGGGCAAGGAGAGGCCATGAAATTTTCTAGCGATAGTTTCGGCGACGGTTCCCGTTTAGGAGGGGAATATGTCTTTCTCAAGCCCCACATCAGCCACTACGCGGAGTTGGCCAAGAACCGCAACCCGCATTTCTCCTGGGGCGAAATGCCGGAGGGCACCAAATCCCTCGTTATCGTCATGCACGACACCGACGCCCCGACCAGCCGTGACTTCGTGAACAAGGTGGGGAAGGTGGTCCCCCATGCCTATCCCCGCACCGAGTTCTACCATTGGGCGGCGGTGGACCTGGATCCCAAGACCTTCATCCAGTCCGGCGAATTCAGCAAGGAGGTCACGGTCAAGGGCAAGCCCGGCCCGGCCGGCAACCGCGGCACCCGGCACGCCATTAACGATTTCACCGAATGGTACAAGGGAAACGCCAACATGGAAGGCACTTACTTCGGCTATGACGGGCCCGCTCCGCCCTGGAACGACGAGAAAGTCCATAACTACATCTTCACCCTCTACGCCTTGAGGGACAAGAGGTGCCCGGTCGAAGGCAGTTTCACCTGTAAGGACGTCTTGAACGCCTTGAGCGGCCTGGTCCTGGACAAGGCCACGCTCAAATGCACCTACTCCATCTACCCCAAGGCAAGGCCCTAATACCCGGCCTACCCTTGTTTTCTTTAGAGATCGGGCGAAGCCCGAATAAGGAAACAAGGGTCATACCGTTCTCACTGCTTGGGCCAAAGGCCCAATTTGATTATGAAGAACGGCATAACAGTGGCGACTTCGCAGGCTCCGTCGCCTTGGCTGGGTACAACCAAAGCGCGCCCATCGGCGTGAGGGCCGATGGGCAGGTGCCTTTACCCTTTCAGCGTGGAAGGATCAAGCGACCAAAGCCATTTCCAGGTTTTTCCCGTTCGTTCGAAGGCCGCCAGGCCGCCGGTGGGAAAGGTGATGTCGGCATCGCAAGAGCCGCAGGCCAGGAGGGAAGCCAGTTCCCCGACAAAGGGCAGGTGGCTGACCAACATCAGGGACTCCCCCTTGTAAGCGTCCAATTCCTCCAAGGCCCCTTGCGCGTCCCCTTCGGGTCTCAGGCCCTTGTTTTCCCTCACTTTGACGCCGGTTTTTCCGGTGACCTCCATGAAAATTTCGGCGGTCTCAACGGCGCGGGTCTTGGGGCTGTGCCAGAGGGTTTGGACCTTGAGGCCCTTCTTCTTGAAATATTCCGCCACGCGCCTCACTTCCTCGCGGCCCCGGTCGGTCAGGGATCGGGGCCCCTCGGGGTCCTGCCTTGCGGCCTTGCCGTGGCGTAGAAGATAAAGCATCATCATAAACCCCCTTAAAATAAACAGGCAGCCTCAAATACAAATTCATTTGAATAGATGTTACGCGGCCCGCATCCGCGAAGAACTTTATTTGCCGTCCTTGATCCGCGCCTTGAAATGCCGGTTGAACTCCTCCAGGTGGGTCCAATCCCCCAGGCCCCCCATGCGGTCCATGTAAAAAAAGCCGTTCAAATGGTCCACCTCGTGCTGCACCACGCGGGCCTCGAAACCCCGGAAGGTCTTCCGGATCTTGAGGCCCCCGGGGGTCCGCGCTTCCAGGGTCACCCGGCGGGAGCGGGGCACCAGGCCCCGGTAGCCGGGGATGGAGAGGCATCCTTCCCAGCCCCGCTCCTTTTGCTTGGAGTATTCCACGATGCGGGCGTTCACGTAAGCCTGCAGGGGGAAGGAAGCCACCTTGGGGTAGCGCTTGCTGCCGTGGCACTCCATCACGAAGACACGCCGGTTTTGGCCCACTTGGTTGGCGGCCAGGCCCACGCCCTGGGCCCGGCGCATGGTGAGGACCATGTCCTTGAGGAAGGAAAGAAGCGTTTTCTTTCCCATTTGGGCATTGGGCAAGTCCGCGATCCTGCGGCGCAGGATGGGGTTCCCGATTTTGGTGAGTTTTAAGATCATGGTGAAAAGGCCTTCTCCGGCGGCCTCCGGTTTATTTACTTCATTTTTAAACGAAAAGCCATAAACTACCCACCTTAATTTAACGCCGCCAGCCGGGTGTCATTCCCGTAATGACAGCCCTAACCGGTTCCAACGAAAGGTTTCGATGAGCCAGTTTATTTCATTCCCCAAGGATTTCCTATGGGGAGCCGCCACCAGTTCCTTCCAGATCGAGGGATATCCCCTGGCCGACGGGGCGGCCTCCAGCAACTGGTATCGCTGGACCAAGGAAGGCGGCCATATCGCCAACGGGCAGGACGCGGACATCGCCTGCGGCCATTTCCATAAATATAAAGAAGACGTGGCCCTGATGAAAAAGCTGGGGCTCAAGGCCTACCGCTTCTCCCTTTCCTGGCCGCGCATCGTCCCCGAGCGGGGGAAGGTCAACGAAAAGGCCGTGGATTTTTACCGCCGCCTCATCGCCGAGCTCCGCCAGGCGGGCATCACGCCCTGCGCCACCCTCTTCCACTGGGAAGTGCCCGACTGGGCCGAAGGCGACTGGGAAAACCGCGAAACCGCCCTGGCTTTCCGCGAATACGCCGGGGCGGTGTTCCAGAGGCTGGGCAAGGACGTGCCCTATTGGGCCACCCACAACGAAACCGTGGTCGTTTCGCATTTGGGCTACCTGTGGGGTTATTTCCCCCCGGGCAAGTCGGACAAGCGGGCCGCCGCCAGGGTCACCCACCACCTCAACCTGGCCCACGGCCTGGCCGTGCAGGCCTACCGCGGCCTGGGCCTCCCGGGCGAGATCGGCTGGGTACTGGCGATGTGCAAGTTCCGCACCCAAAGCAAGGATCCGGCGGACCTGAGGCACCTCCAAAACCTGGAACACCTCCACAACGAGGCTTTCCTGGACCCGGTCACGGGCAAGGGCTACCCGAAATTTTTCTTCGAGTATTCGGGCGAATCACCGGCTTATTACGAGAAGGACCTCCGGGACATCGCCCAGCCCATCGACTTCCTGGGCGTGAACCATTATTTCCCCAACTACGTGCGCTACGCGCCGGGCAACAACATCTTCGATAACGACTTCGCCATGCCCGAGGGCACGCCCATGAACGACCTCAACTGGCCCATCATCCCCGAGGGCCTTTACGATCTTTTAACCTTCCTGCACAAGGCCTACGGCTTCAAGAAGCTGCTCATCACCGAGAACGGCCTGCCCACCCGCGACTCCCTGAGGAGCCCAAAGGAAACCCTGGAGGACGACCTGCGCATCTCCTACGTGGGCCGCTACCTGGCCCAGGCCAAAAGGGCCGTCGACGAGGGCGTGCCCCTGAGGGGCTATTTTCACTGGTCCCTGATGGACAACTTCGAGTGGTGCCACGGCTACGACCCGCGCTTCGGCCTCATCCACGTGGACTTCAAGACCCTGGAGCGCACCTGGAAAAAGAGCGCCTATTGGTACCAAAAGCTCATCCAGGAGAACGGGTTCGATTTCGCCGCGCTGCCCCAACCCACCTACCGGATTTTCAAGTCCGAAGG
>JASHQZ010000102.1 GCA_030038835.1 candidate division FCPU426 bacterium | reverse complement strand
GAGCGGGTGCGCGTCAAGGTCACCGGCGTGAAGGAACATTACGCCACCGCCGAAATCCTCTCCCTCCTGAGGCCCTCGCCCGAGCGCGTCACGCCCACCTGCGGCATTTTCGAGGAATGCGGCGGCTGCCAGTGGCAGCACCTCCACTACTCCTCCCAGCTCAAGACCAAGCGCCAGTTCGTGGTGGACGCCCTTTCGCGCATCGGGCGCCTGCCCCACGTGACGGTCCAGCCCTGCCTGCCTTCCCCCGGCCCCTACGCCTACCGCAACAAGGCCATGCCGGTGGTTTCCATGCGGGACGGCCATTTCGTCACAGGCATTTATGAGCCCCGCTCCCACCACCTGGTGCCTTACCATACCTGCCCCATCCAGGCGGAGGAGATCAACGGACTCCTCCAGAAGGTGATCGGGAAAATCGAGCGTTCGGGCCTTACGCCCTACCAGGAAAAAAAGCACGAGGGCTTCCTGCGCCACCTGGCCGTGCGGCGCGGCATGAAGACCGGTGAGACGCTCCTGGCCTTCGTGACGCGCACCGAGGTCCCCGAGGATCGCGTGCAAAAGCCCCTGCTGCCGCAGGAGGGCCTGGGCGACATCCTGCCCCGCATCGCCCAGGAACTCGCGGCGGAAGTGCCCGGCTTGGTGGGCGTGCTGCAGAACATCAACCCCTCCCGCACCAACATCGTCTTCGGCCCCTCCACCCGCGTGCTGGCGGGCCGGGACCATTATTTCGAGGTGATCGACGGGCTGAGGCTGAAGGTGTCCCTCCAGTCCTTCCTGCAGGTGAATACGGCCCAGGCCGACATCCTGCACGCCCTCGTGCGCGAGGCCTTGGGCGAGCCCAAGCACAAGAAGAAATGGGACACGGTGCTGGACCTTTACAGCGGCATCGGCACCCTGGCGCTGGCGGTTTCGGACCAAGCGGATTACATCGTGGGCGTGGAGGAAGTGGGCGCCGCGGTGGACGACGCGCGGTTCAACGCGGATCTCAACCACAAGGACAACATCGACATCCTGGAAGGCGACGTGCCTTCCATCCTCCTGGGCCTCAAGGACAAGGGCCTCGCCCAGATCGACGCGGCCATCCTGGACCCGCCCCGGAAGGGCGTGCTGCCGGAAGTTTTGGCGCGGGTGACGGCCTTCCACCCCGAGCGGCTCGTTTACGTTTCCTGCGATCCCGCCACCCTGGCGCGGGACCTGGCCCTTTTGGCGAAACACGGCTATTCCGCCGATTGGGCCCAGCCATTGGACATGTTCCCCCAGACCTATCACGTGGAAACCGTGGTCAAGCTCACGCGCGAAACGCCCCTGCCCACGGAGATCCTGGACCAAGAGGGACGCTCCCAGTTGGAGCCCTTCCGCCTGCCCAAACCGGTGGAACCGGCGTCCCTCAACATTTCCGCCAACTTTAACGCCCTCAAGGAAAAAACCGCCGAACTGTTACGGGCCGGCGCCGCAGGGGCGCAGGCGGCGGGGGCCTTGACGGGATCGGTTTTGATGGCCGCCGCCAGCGGCCTGGGCCGGGCTTTGAGGGCAGCGGTCAAGGCCGCCGGGTCGGAGGGGAAGGCCCTTCCCAAGGCCCCCGGCATGGCGCCGGAAAATTCCGGGGACGCGCGGCCCCTTGCGACTCCCCCGCCCCAAGCGCCCGCGCCGGTGCCGGCTTGGTTCGACCCGCCTGCCTGGCCTTCCGCCGGGGAAGGAAACCGGGCCGCGGCTTGGTCCAAGGACGAGCCCGGGAAAACCGGGAGCGACCGTTTCCCCCTCACCCCGCAGGCCTACCTTGTGGAAGAGGAAACCGCGGACCCCATGGAAGCCTCGGTGGAGAAAATCGAGGAGGCTTTGGGCGCCTCCCTGCCCGCCCCCAGGGCGGTGCCTCCCGCCGGAGCCCCCCCCGTCCCGTTCCCCGAACCCACGATTTCCGAATCCATGCCGCCTTCCTTGAGCGAGGCGCCGGAGGCCCTGCCCGAAACGCTCCCTGAACCCGGGGAAAAACCCGCGGAAGGCAGGGGGGCCAAACCCCAGGCCGTGGAAGGGAGGCCCGAACCCCCGCTGGCGGTCCCGGACCGCGTTCCCGAATCCCCCGCGGCGGTTTCACCGGAACCCCTCCCGGAATCCTCCGAAGCATCCGTCCTCTCCATCAAGGCCCCGGTCGCGGCGGCTTCGGAAGAGGCCCAAGAAAAAACGTCCACCGTTTCCGCCCCCGCCGCCGGGCCGTCCTTGACGCCGTCGGCGCCCGCCGTTCCTCCTCCCGCGGCTACGCCGCCGATACCAACGGAAATGCCCGCGCCCATCCGCCAACCCCGGTGGACCTGGAAGTTCCCCCGCCCCGCCTTCCGGCCCCAGCTGCCCGCGTTCCTGGGCCAGACAACCATCCGATGGGCCCTGGCTAGCGCCTTTCTCGTGGGCGGCGGTTTGATCGCCAAGGCCACCCTTTCCCCCGAATCCACCCCCTTGGGGGTGCTGGCGCCCAACGTGGCCCAGATGATCCCCGACGTGATCTCGGTCATGCCCACCCGGAATTTTTTAAGGTACGAACTGGTGCCCTTTGAGGTGAGGATCAACCACGAGCAAATGGGTTCTTTCGCCGAAATGCACGCCGCGGTGGAGGTCTTCCAGGACGGGAAGCCGGTTTCCATCGTGGATGGAAGGACCAAAATCAGCCTTCAAAAAGACGAGGCCCATGGCCGGTTCACCGGCAATTGGCCCATCCCCTACAACCCGGCGCCCGGAACCTATGTTGCCGAGGTGGAGGTATCCTCGCCCTCCTGGGAAAAGCCCAAGGTCTTCGAGTCCGCCTTCGCCATCGCGCCCTTGAAACCCAGCGGCATGATCCCCGGATACGCGGCCCTGACCATGGAGGGGGGCAAGCAGCTCATCGGGGGGGCGGTGCCGGCCCTGGACGGGAGCGACTCCTTGAGGGCCGCCAACGCCATCGACTGGGCCAAGTTCATGGGCGCCAACGTTTACGCCTACCTGATGGGGCAAACCTCCATTTGGGACCGCCTCAACCCCAAGGATTTTCCCTTCAGCCGCGCCGACATGGAGGTGGGCCGCAAGTACGCCAAGGCCGCCCACGCCGCGGGGATGAAGTTCGCCGCCTACATGACCACCTTCAAAGTCGTGGGCGACGCCTGGAACCAGGCCCCCTACAACTTCTCCCTGGGCTACGACCCGGATACGGACGAGGTGGTGCAGAGCCGGTTCATCTCCCTGGAGGACCCCAAGCGCCGGCAGGACATCCTGGACTTCCTGAAACAAATGAACGAGGACTCCGACGTGGACATGGTGGGCCTGGATTACGTGCGCACCGGCGACGCGGGCTATGAGATGGTGGACGAGTTCGTCAACGACATGGCCCCCCCGGTGCCCGAGGGTTACGGCGACTTTTCCCGCCAGGATCGCATCCACTGGCTGGCCAAGACCGTGGAAATGAAGCAGGACCGCCAGGTGCTGGCCCTCTTCGACTGGTGGCGGGCCCACAAGGTGGCGCTGACCTTGAAGGGCATCCTGGACGAGGCGAAGATGACCAAACCCGTCTTCACCTTCACCCTGGGCTGGCAGATGGGGCATGAGCACGGACAGGACCCGGCCATGTACGTGGACGCGGGAATCAATTTCAACCAGATCATGCTGTACCAGGGCGACCGGGAAACGCTCCGGTCCATGGAAAAGCAATGGCCCGAATACCTTTCCCGCGGCAGCGGCATGTACGCCATGGGGGAAATGGTGGATTTCAACTGGGTCCAGAAATCGCTGGATCCGCCGGGCCCCGAGGAGCTTTACGACCGGGAAGTGGAAACGCTGCGCAACTGGTTTCCCGTCAACTCAAGCCTGGGCATGTTCTGGCACGACCTTTACCGGATCGTGTATGGCGTCAAGGGGCCTTACAGCTCCATGGAGTGGCTGGTGGCGGGCGGCAAGGCCTTCACCACCCTCAAGGCGGCGGAGGGGTTGGAGCCCCTGCAAGTGTCCATCCTCGCCCCCAAGCGGGTTCCGGCGGGCGTCTCCGTGCCTTTCCGCGTGGAAATCCACAATACTTCGGCGGTGGACCTGAAAGGCCTGGTGTTGCACCAAATCGACGCGTCCAAGGATTATGACACGGACCTGGCCCGCGTCGGGCCCTTTGACCTTCCGGCGGGCGAGATCCTGCGCGTGAAAGGCCTTTTCATCAACATCCCCAGGGAAGACCGCCCCGAGCGGGACAACCGCTTCATGACGGCCGTCATGGTGGAGGAACCGGGGCAGGATTTAAGGGCCTTTGATTTCGCTTATTTGAAAAAATCCAACGCGCCCGCCCTCAAGGGCATGGATATGGACCAGGGCGATGATTCCTCCCCCAAAGGCGACGGAAATCTCTGAAGCCGGCGCAGGGGACCGTTGAACGTTTTAAAAAAGGCTTTCGTAAGGAAGCGCTTCCGGCCCTCCCCCTTATCTTGCGTAGCCCGGCAGGCTGAGGGTCAATGGAATGGGGTCCTCGTTCCCCGAAGAGGCCTTCCTCATCCGCGCTTCGTTGAGAAACCGCCCGTCCCGAGGATGAGCCCATAAAATTTTAGGGAACTATGCACTTGGCGTCAGTTCGCAGTTGATTTGACGTCTATCCCCCCTCTCCCTCAAGGGGAGAGGGCCGGGGTGAGGGTGATTTCATAGGTTTCACCACACCCCTCACCCTACCCTCTCCCCCAAGGGGCGAGGGTTTTTGGAAACTGACGCCAAGTACATAGTTCCGAAATTTTAAATGCCTTTGACCCCTTAAGGGCTTTTCAGGACCTTTGAAAAAAAGATAAACGGTTTTTAACCCTTTTTTAGTAGAATACCCAGGCTTCAAAACCTTCCAGACAACATTTTTAAAAAGAATCGGGTCTTTTTCGCGGCGCCTTAAAAGTTTTTGAACCCTGTTTCAAAAACTTCCAACGATTGGGAGCGTTGAAAAACCCATCTACGTTCCAGGGACTGTTTCAACAGTCTTAAGATTCGTTTCCTCAAGAAAGGGTGGCTATGGCTCGCTTCCGCGGTGTTTCCGTTTGGCTGGGCGCGTCCGCTTTTTGCCTCTTGTCCGGCTGCGGCGCGGTCTTCATCAACGAAGGATCCAAGAACGCTTCCCTGGCCCAAGGCCTCGCCAACCCCAACGCCAACCAGAAGAAAGTCAACGTCCCCAAGGACCAATGCGTCA
>JASHQZ010000101.1 GCA_030038835.1 candidate division FCPU426 bacterium | reverse complement strand
TCGCCTGGGATCCTGCCTTGAGCGCCGAATCCATCGCCGAGGAATGGGCGCGGCTGACCTGGGGCAACGATGCCCGGGTGGTCGAGGCCGTCGTTTCCATGATGATGGCCTCGCGGGAAGCCTTCGTGGACTACACCTGCCCCCTGGGATTGAACGGAGTCTTCGAGAAGGACCTGCACTACGCGCCGGACCCCGGCATGGTGGACCCCAGGAGGGAGGACTGGTCGGCGGCTTACTATGTGCGGGCCGATGAGAAGGGGCTGGGTTTCGACCGCGCCCGCCAAGGCAGTGACGCCGTGGACCAATACCATGCGCCGTTACCGGATCAATTCAACGGCCTTTCGACCTGCCCGGAAAAATACCTTCTATGGTTCCACCACGTGGCTTGGGATTACTCCATGAAGTCGGGCGGGAGTTTTTGGGAGGAGCTGTGCCGGCATTACAACCATGGCGTGGAGGAGGCCCGGCAAATGGAGGGGCAATGGCAGTCACTGAAAGGGAAGGTTGACGGGGGGCGTTGGGGCATCGTGGAATCCAAACTGCGTCGACAAGTGAAGGACGCGGAAGAGTGGCGGGACAAGAGCCTGAATTATTTCCAAACCCTCAGCCGAAAATCCATTTCATTAGGGAATTAGAATGACCTTGCCGAAAGCCCCGGACTGCATCACCAGCCGGTGCGCCTCGGCGGCCTGGTCCAGGGGAAACTCCTTGCCGATGACAGGTTTCAGGGTTTTGGCCTTCAGTCCCTTAAGGAGGTCCGCGTGGATTTTGGCCCTTTCCTTGGGCGGCACACTGAAAACTATCATGCCCAGGATGGAGGCGTTCCGGACCATAAGGTCGCGGGCATTGATTTCCACCGGCCCGCGCGAACCGATGACGATCACCCGGCCATAGGTGGCCAAAAGAGGCAGGTCGCGGCCCAGGTTCATTTGGGCGGCCATTTCCAGGATGACGTCCACGCCTTTGCCGCCGGTGATTTCCTTCAGCCCTTCCAGATAAGCGGGGTCCTTGTGGTTGAGCACGTGGGGGACGCCTTGCTCCTTGACGAGCTGTAATCCTTGTTCGCTTCCGGCGGTGCCGATCACCTTGAGTTTGGCGGCCAGGGCCAGCTGCACGGCCGCGATGCCCACACCCCCCGAGGCTCCATGCACCAGGACCGTCTCTCCCTTTTGGGCCTTGGCCCTCTCGAAAAGGGCTTGGTGGGCCGTGACGTAGGGGACACCCAAGGCCGCGCCCTGGGCAAAGCTGACGTTGGTGGGCAAGGGGTGGACATGGGAAGCGTCCACCAGGCAAAAGCGGGCGAAAGTTCCGGTGGCGGCATTTTCCACGTAAACACGGGCGTCTTTTTTGACTTTCTTAACGCCCAGCCCTAAAGCCGCCACCACGCCGGCGCCATCCCTGCCCGGAGTGTAGGGAAGGACGGGACTGGGGTTATAGTTCCCCGAGTACATATAAAGGTCCACCGGGTTGACGCCCGCTGCCTCTACGCGCACCAGCACCTGGTGGCGGCCCGGGATCAAGTCGGGCACTTCCTCCAGCCTTAGGACTTCGGGACCGCCGAATTCCTTGATGGTAATGGCTTTCATGGCAAACCTCCCCAACGGGTTCCACGGTGAAATTCGGTGGGTGAAGTGGCGTTGACGTCCTTGGGTTTAAAAAGGTTGGTTTTAAAACAAAAAAAGCCCGCCCTGGCTTCGTTCATAGGGGAAAATCCCCCTTGTCCCTCGCACCCCCGGCTTCGCCCGTAGGGGAAGACACCCCTACGTTACCCCAAAACATTGTTCTAAGGAAAGGACACAGCCCCCCGGTGGCGGAAAACAAAAAAGCCCGCCCCCGGTTGGGGGCGGGCTTGGATACTGCCTTTAATCAGAAGTAATCCAAGGGAAGGGTTTCCCTCGGTTTGGAATGGGGTACATACTTGGGGGTTTTCATGGCCAAGTCCTTGGCGTGGGCTACTTCTTCACTGGACAAA
This sequence comes from candidate division FCPU426 bacterium, assembly GCA_030038835.1. Taxonomy (GTDB): domain Bacteria; phylum Oederibacteriota; class Muellerivitia; order Muellerivitales; family Muellerivitaceae; genus JAJPJW01. Next base: position 3,615 of record JASHQZ010000101.1, on the reverse strand, counting down.
CCCTTTTGGATCAGGAAATCCTGTTTGGGATAGATGAGGTCCGGATCCTGGATGCTGTCGCGGTTGGCCTTGAAGATCAGGGGCCATTGGAAATTATCGCTATAGATATCGGATTTCCCGGCGATGCCCCAAAGTGTGTCATGGTTGACCACGGTATAATGCTGAGCGGGTGTTTCCGCAGCCGGGGCGGCGGTGGGTACGGCTTTGGGCACTTCCGTGGTTTGGACATTCTTGGTTCCGCAGCCAAAAGCCACAGCCGCTGCCGCGATGAGTGCCAGGACGAAGTGACGCTGCTCCATAATCTTTCTCCTTCAGCTTGGTAGTCCCAACAGGGTTATTTTGCTTATAACCCTTGGGTGAATCAAGTGGTTTGTGTTAGGAAATCCTCTTAATCCATAATGGCCGGGAATAGGGCAAAAAATGGGGATTTCATAGGTGCTCGCACCCTCCCCGGCTTTAAGCGGCAGGCCTTCCTAACCATAAAACTCCAAGACTAAGAACGTTTTTCCAATCCTATTTCGATACGGTGGCTTGGAATTGGCCAAAGAGGTTCAACGGTAAAACGACCTTCCCTTTTTAAAAGGTTTTTTCCTAGGGACACCTTGAGATGTGGTGCTAGTTTTAAAGGAAGAGAGCACCTAAAATCCGCCGTCAAAAATAGGCGCGCCTTTTCCTCAAAGCCGGCAGTGGTAAAAACAATTTTAGGGTTCCCTTAGAAGCTTCTATTAAAACCCAAAAATTTTAGAACCCAATCCAAAACCGAACTTGCTCTACCGCTTGAAATACGGTTCCAGTTCATTTCCTATCCTTGGAGGAATGCATGAACCTCATTCAAGTGAAAGCCGTCCCTGAAAGCCTTAAGAGCTCGCTCCCATCGCTTATCCGTGAGTTCAAGGCCGCTCTCAGCTACGTTTCCTTTTATTCTAGCGACAGCCCCTTCGTTATCCAATCCGTGTCTAAGTGCCACCGGAACCTCCAACGGTTCCTACAGGCCTGCGGCTGCCTGGTCCTGGAAGCGGGACAAGGGAAGGTGCTTTTAAACGGCTTGGATATTTCCGAAATCGGGGAGCTTTCCAAGATCTTCCAGGATAAGGATATAAGGGGCGTGCGGTTCCTGGATGGGTTCACCGCCTTGGAGTTGACGGCGTGGATGAAACAAATCACCCTGCCCACCGGCGATCCAAAAACGCTTTTCGAAGAATTTCCCCATCTCCAAATCCTGCCCCGCGACGCCCAAGTCGTCGTTTTGGGGGAGCAAGCCCCTCCACCGGCGGCCTCTGCCGACCCTTCCACTGAAACCCTGAGAGACGGGAATTTCGACTTGAGGGTATCCACCGACCCTAGCCCCGGTCCTGAGGGCGCCCCGACCCAGGAGGCCCTTTTAAGTTTCGTGGCCGAGGCTTGGCAGCATGCCCAGCTGCAAAAGAAAAACATCAACGCCTCGCCCGAAATGGCCGACCTGTCCGAATCCTTCGAGCGCCTCTTTGACCGTCTATTGGACCGGATGGAAAAAACCTCCCCCCAGTTTTCCAACATCCACCAGTGGTTCAACGCCCGCCAGGGCGCTTTTTTGGAAAACCAGATGACGGCCTCCATGGTTCCGCTGTTGGAAGCGGCGGTGCAAAATGGCTGGACGGCGGTGCTCTTTGACCCGGCCACGGAGGGCCTCGTAGGGGAATGCCTGGCTTCCTGGGGCGCCAACGGCAAGGAAGAACTGGTGGAGAAAACAGTGGGCTGTCTGGCCGAGAGGCTGCTGGGAGATCCTTTTGAAAGGCAGCTGGCGCTGGCCCACCTGATGGATGCCCGGCCCTGGGTGCGAAATGCGGATCTTTTGAGGAAGGTCCTGGACCGCTTGACCCGGCTTTTGGCCGCCGAATCCTCACCCGGGCTTTACCAGACGGCCCTCTTGTTGGCCTGGGACCTGCTGGTGCCGGCCTTGGCCGGTGGCGGAGGGGAAGAGGCGTTGAACCTTTTATCCACCCTGCATTTCCACGCCGACGAGGAATCCCCGGCCTTTGCGGAGCGCTCTCGGATCGCCCGCCACTGGCTTTTTGAGAGGTCCACGCCCGACCTCGTCCGGCGCTTCGTGGATTGCGCCCTGGTTGCGGGACGGCTTTCCCACTACCCCCTGCTGGGGGAGATGGCGGCGCCCCTTTTGCTGGAGGATTTCCTCACGGCCCCGGCCGCTGAAAAAAGCGGATATCCCCGCATGTTCATGGAAATGAAGGAATCCCTGCGTTCGGTCTTGGCCGAGAGGCTGGCCGCGGCCGGCGGGGAAGGGGACGTGCGCCAGATGGTGCCGGTCTTAAGGGTCTGCGGAATGGACCCGGCCCTTTCGCTGCAATTGTCGGCCTGGGTTTCCAGGGGAAGCCGCGAGCTGAAGCTGGACCTCTTGGGCCTCATCGAGGAAGTGGGTGATCCCGGGGGTGGGCCGGCCCTTCGGCTGGCTCTTTTCGACGACTCGGAGGAAATCGCGGCCTTGGCCGCGCGGGTGATCGGCAAGATCCGTTTCCTTCCGGGCCTGCCGGTGCTTTTGAAGGCGGCCAAGATCCGGGAGAAACGCTACCCCCATAACGACGAATTCCTGGCCTCCGCCTGCCGAAGCCTGGGGGACCTGGGCGCCGTCGAGGGTGTGCCTTTTTTGGAGGAGGTGGCCCGCAAAAAAACCATGTTGCGGGGTAAAAATTATCCCCTTTCCTTGAGGCTGGAGGCTATCCAAGCCCTGTCACGGGTGAACCAACCCAAGGTCTGGACCTTCCTGGGATCCTTGATGGAGGAAAAAAATCCGCCCCTGCAGGAAGCCCTGGACAGGATCATTCACGAGAAAATGCAGACCCTTTAAAGACGCCGCATTGAAGTCCCCGGGTTTGCTCGAGAATAAAAGGCGTCCGTTTGAGCCCCAAGGGCCTCGCCTTCCTCAAGGATTAACAAAAGACAAAGCTTTATTTGCGTTTGTGAAGGATCATCTTAACGCCATGTTTGGCGCGGATGGTTACGTTGGGCTGGACCACCACCGGATGATCAGCGACCAGCTCCATGGTCCACTTCTGGGCCAGGGTGGCCAATAAAAGGACGGCTTCCATCCAGGCGAAACCGTCGCCGATGCATTGGCGGGGCCCGCCGCCAAAGGGGAAATACGAAAATTTGGGTCGGCTTTCCTTGGCTTCGGGCGTCCATCTTTCAGGATCGAATTTCTCCGGGTCGGGGTAATACTTGGGGTTGCGGTGCATGACATAGGGGCTCATGAAGAGCACCGACCCCGCCCGAATGGGGTAACCGCCGATCTCGCAGTCCTTCACGCATTGGCGGGCCATGGTCCAGGCCGAGGGGTAAATACGCATGGATTCGGAGAGGACCTTGTTCGTATAGGTAAGGCGGGGAATATCCTCGGCCGTGGGAAGCCGGCCTCCCAGTACGCTATCCAGTTCCTCCTGCAATTTTTTCTCGGCTTCCGGGTTTTGGGCCAGCAAATACCAGCTCCAGGTCAGGGTGTTTGTGATGGTTTCATGGCCGGCGAGGAAAAGGGTCATGGCCTCGTCCCGCACCTGCAGGTCCGTCATCCCGCCGCTTCCGCCCTCGGTGTCCTGGGCCAAGAGGAGCATGGAAAGAACGTCC
>JASHQZ010000100.1 GCA_030038835.1 candidate division FCPU426 bacterium | reverse complement strand
TATTGGGTGGAGCGGATGTCCCAAAGGTGGCTGGCGGCCATCGGGATCTTCATGGTCGTCCTGGGCTTCCTGCTCCAGGCCCTTCCCAGCTGGGTCGTCCTGTTAGGTTGAACTTAGTCCGCAGGGGGGCTTATTTGAACGCCCCTCGTGTATAATCGCGCGCGTCTAAAAAGAACGGGCCGAAAAAACTTTCCTAGGAGATGACATGAAATACACTTTGAAAAAGACCGCCCTCTTAGCCGCGGGTTTCCTATCCCTGGGGCTTCTTGCCCCCGCCCTGGCGGACGACGCCGCGCCTGCCGCGGCCATCGATTTCAAGACGGCGGTTTTGCCCATCCTGCAAAACAGCTGCTTCGCCTGCCACGTCAGCGGGACCTCCGTGACCCTGCCGGCCGACCCGGACCTGGCCAAGAAGGCCCAAAACGAGATGGACCGCGCCGTGGACAAGTTCGCCATGGGCGCCAGCTTCCCCTTCCCCAACGACCAGTCCGCGGACAAGCAAATCAACCACCTGCAAAAGTCGGTGGGCAAGGGCTTCATGCCCCCGAAAAACCAAGTGAAGCTCGGCTTGGGCAAGCCCCTGTCCAAACAGGACCGCGCCACCTTGCTGGCCTGGGTGGCCCAGCTCCAGGCTGCCCCAAAGTAAGCGGCGCCCCCGCCGCGGTTCGCCCGGGAAAAACGACAAATGGACCTGTTCCTCCTTACCCTTGGACTGTCGCTGGTGGACAGCCTCTCGACCACGATCCAAATCGTCGTCTTCGTCCTGCTTTTGACCACGGCCCAACCCAACCGCCACGCGGCCGGCTACCTGGCGGGCCTGAGCGGCTCCTATTTCGCCTGCGGGTTCGCGGGTTACTTCGTGATCGACGGCCTCCGGAGGTTTTTGAACGAGGCTTTCGGCCTCAATAAAATCCCTGACGCCGTTTATTACCGGTCGGAGTTCCTCACGGGCCTGGTGCTGGTGGGCATGGGCGCAGCCTATTTTTACCGGAGCCGGAAGGCCAAGAAAAGCCGGCTGGAAAACTGGGTCCACGCTCGGCTGGACAACATGAAGCCCTTGACGGCCTTCTTGATCGGCGCCTTTATTTCCGTCTCTTCCTTCCCGGCCTCCACCCCTTATCTGGTGGCCCTGGCCAAATACGCCGCGCTGGGGCAGGGGCTGCCGGTGGCCGTCGCGCTGATCCTGCTTTACAACCTGGGTTACGCCCTGCCCATGCTGCTGGTTTGGGCCGCCTATTCCTTTTTCCTGGAAAAAACCGACGGGTTCCACCATTCGCTGCAGGAGAAAGCCGAAAAGCTCAACGTGCACCTCAATACCTGGACCCTTGTGGGGTTGGGCGCCTTTACCATGGCGGACGCGGGTTTCTATTTCGCCACGGGCCAGGCCCTGGTCAAGGGAAGGTTTTTTTGATTTTTGACAAATGGCGTCGACGGTACTTCTATCCTGAGGGGGGCGTCTAAAACTTAAGGCGGGATTTTCAACGACTGTCCTTAAAGTCACGAGGCGAAGGAGACAAAATGGAACTATCCCAGGAAGAAAAAGACCGGATCGTCGCCGAGGAAAAACTTCGGTTTGAGACGAAAAGCCAGTTAAAGAGGGAACATGGGGGCCGCGGTTACGGATGGGGCGGGGGCTACGGCTGCCACCGGGGCGGATTTTGGAAGGGGCTCCTGGTGGGAGTCCTCGCCTGCCTCATTTTAGGTTTCCTGTTCCACCCTCACCGCGACGAATGGCGCGGCGGCTGGCACCATCATGGATACGGCGGCTGGTCCCAGCAGGGGCACTTCGGCCACGGCGGTTCGGACGGCCAAAACCAGCAGCCGGATTCAAACTCCCGGCAATAAAAACTGTCCCCGCCCCGGCTATTCAATCCTGGGGGCCGTATTGGGGCGCCGGCCCTTGTGGCCGGGAGGGATGAATCTGTGGGCCGCCCCGAATCCCAAACTTAATTCAGCTTAAGCGTTTGCACCCAATCCGCGATGATTTTTCCCGATTTTAGGATCAAATCCCTCGGGCTGGAGTAAGGCGTCCGCTCGAAAAGACTCTTGGGGTTGGCGGGCAGCTTGTCGAACACCAGCGCTTTCCCGTCCTTGGTGGGGTGGCTTTCGGAGATGAGAAGCACGGGCAGGGACTGCTTCAGGCCTTCCACGGCCCGGCGCATGGCGCCCGGGCCCTGGGGGTCCACGAAACTCAGGTAATTTTCCGCGCCGCAGTGGATCAGGATGTTGTCCGTATCGTCCCTATCCCAAAAGTCGGCCGCCTGGGCGCCCTGGCCCTGGGCCACCATCCGGCGGGCCTGGTCCACGCTGGCGGCAACCGGGGACTTGCGGTTGAGGGCGAAGGACTCGGGGTAATGGGAGGGGTTGACCAGCACCAGCCCGGCGATCCCGCCTTGGGAGCCCGCGTAAACCAGGGCCATATGGGCGCCCAAGCCCATTCCGCCCAGCAAAATGGTTCCCGCGCCCCGGGCCTTAAGGTCCGCGATGGACTTGTCCACCTCCCCCAGGCTCTCGTCCAACTTGGCCGCGTAGAGGATGCCCTTGGCCCAGGGAAGGGTGGGAGCCTCGACCTGGAAGCCCCGGGATTCCAGGACATTGACCAGAAATTTCAAGTTGCCGGCGGTCCTGTTCTTGCCATGCAGCAGGACAATGCCGATCCTGCCGTTGGGTGAAGCCGGCGCGGGGGCCGTTGGAACCCCGGGCGGGGCTTGCGGCGTCCCGAGGGACGCCCTTTCCCCGGGAATGCCCGGATAGGCTTTCCCCCAATCGTTGAGGAGTTCCAACTCGGCGGCATTCAAGTCCCTCTGGGGGAGGAACCGGCCCTGGGAGAAGGCATAAGCCGAAAGCTTTTTTTCCGGGACCTCTTGGACAAGGGCGCCCTTCTTGACTTCCACCCGCCCCCGGAAAACGCCTGTTTCCGCGGTCCGGCCCGGCTCATAATCCACCTCGAAGATCGTGCCCCGGACCCCGGTGACCACGCCGCCCGCATCGATCTCGAAAACCGAGCGGCTTTGCGACAGTTTGCCCACCGCGGACAGGACCCTTCCCCTCAAAAGCTCCAACCGGCTCAGGAAACCCGAGGTGGCATTGGGTTTCAATTCCCTGACCGTCAGGGTGGTGCCCTCGGAAAGGCGCAATCGGGCCTCATCGTTCAAGGCCAGGTCCACCGTGGAATTTCCCCCGACGGCGATTTGGTCCCCTTGAAGGAGCGTTTGGCCCGCTTGGGCGGGTTGAAGCGCGGATTGGCCCGCGGGCAGGACCCAGGCCTTGCCCCGCAGGGCGCCGATCCCATAACCCCAGGTGGGGTTGCCGGCGGAGGGAGTTGGGGAGGGGGTGGAATGAAGCGCCCAATAGAGCCCCCCGGCCAAAGCCGGGACGAGAACGAACCACAAACCGGTCTTTTTCATAAGGGCTCATTTTATTCCAGGAGCCCCGGCCAAAAGCGAAAACTTTCCCATCCCTTGCCCTCCAGCCCCTTTTGATCCTTTGTAAGCCCATGCCGTTCGGTTAAACTACCCGTCGCCCAAGGGACTGTTCCATTTTGAATCCAGGAGTTTTTGAGGGATGAACTTCCACATTGTCGTGCTGGCCGGGGACGGGATCGGGCCGGAGATCTGCGAAGAATCCAAGAAGGTCCTCAACCGCGTGGGCGAGGTGTTCGGGCACAAATTCGACTACGAGCCCCAGGACGCGGGCGGGATCGCCATTGACAAATACGACACTCCGCTACCGGACCATACCCTGAAGGCCTGCCAGGCGGCGGACGCGGTCCTGAAGGCTCCCATGGGCGGGCCGAAGTGGGACAAGATCGA
>JASHQZ010000099.1 GCA_030038835.1 candidate division FCPU426 bacterium | reverse complement strand
CGCCGCCACGGTGTACACCTGGGTCTGGTTTTCAAGGTATAGGTTGAAGAGGATTTTCTGCCCATCCGCTGAGTAGGAGGGCGATCCCACGTTCCAATCGGTATAAGCGGTGATTTTTTTGGGGATTCTGTCCGACAAACTCATGCTCCACAAGTTGTAAACCTTGTCATCCTCCATGGCCACGTAAAGAATGGATTTGCCGTCGGGTGAATAAGAGGGGCACAAGGCCTTGTGGCCCACCAAAAAAGTTTCGGGATTAAACCCGTCCGAGTCCATGGTCCAAATATCGCCTTGCAGGCTGTAAATGATCTTCTTGCCGTCGGAGCTCCAAGCCGGTGAATTGTTGATAAGGAGATTCTGATCGGAGGGCACCAGCGCGTCGGTGTCGTTGAAGGTGAGCTGAACCCGGTTGGAACCGTCCATGTTGATTTTCCAAAGATTGTAGATCCCCCCTTCCGCATTGGACCAATAGGCCACTTGGCCGCCCTTGGGGGAACAAGCGGGGAACCATTCGGTACTTTTGCCGCTGGTCAAGGGCGTGGTTTGGGAGGTATCCAAATCCAAACGGATTAGGTGTCCCCTTTGGACAAAAACAATGCTGCCCGAAGGAGGCACGGGGGTGGGGGTGGGAGGGGGCGGTGCCACGATCACTTTCTTGGGTTTGCAGCCCACCGCCATGAACCCGGCTAAAAAGACGAAACAGGCCAGGATCCAAAAAAGGGTTGAGTTTTGAATTTTCCATATTGGCTTTTTTGGAAGGTTCATGCTTTTCTCACTTTTTTGACCAAGTGGGGGATTGGACCCCGATGAGGGCGACTCGATGTGCGTTCTGGCCAGTCGCATCCACGACCCACAGGTCCCCCGATAGGACATAAGCGATCTTGGAGCCGTCCGGCGACCACGTGGCGTCGTCCACGCCGGGCTGGCTCAGGAATTTCAAGGTGCCTGGATCGGTGGGGCCGGTGGAAGACTTGTCGAGGAGGGCCACCCGGTAGCCTGGGTCCGTGTCCAATTTTTTAGCCAGGAGCATCAAAATCGAACTCGATTCGGATGGTGAGTAAGACACCAGGGGGCCTAATTCGGGACAAGGATGGTTTAAAAGAACCCGGGGAAGGGAGGTTTGAGGCGAGGCGGAATACAGGGTGTCTTGGCCTACCAAATAAGCCACCTCCCGTGCGTCGGAGGTCCAGGAGATATCCACCATGGGCTGGTCCGTGGAAGCCAAGGTGAGGAGATCCTTCAAACGGGGATTTACCAATTTGAGAATGCTGTAGTTCTTGCCCTGATCCACCAGGAAGGCCACATACTTGTTGGCCCGGTGAGGCGCCCATTCCACGGCCGAGACGGTATAGGCCGGGTCTTCGCTGGAAAGAGTTTGAAGATCTAGGGTTTCGATGTTCACCTTCCAAACCTGGTTGCGGTAGCAAAAGGCGATTTCGTCGCTTTGGGGCGACCAGGAAAAAGGCGGCTTCACGTGGGCCGCGGCAGGAAGAAGCATGTCGTCGTAGGAAGTCAATGCTTGAAGGCCCGTCCCATCCTTTTGGACAATGAAAAGGTTCACCTTCCCCCCAGTCATGTCTGAGAGGAACGCTAGCCATTTTCCATTGGGAGACCAAAGAGGGAACCAACTGCCGGTGCCGGATGGGGTCAACCGGGCTCGGTTGGTGCCGTCGGTATTCATGGTCCAAAGGGTTGGTTTTCCACCTTCTAAGGTGGTATAGGCGATTTTTTCGACCTCTTGGGGCGTGGGTGTGGCTGTGGGAGTTCCCGTGGCCGTGGGCTCGGACTTGCTCAAGCTCATTTCTACCGGCGCTTGCAAACTTCCGGGAGGCTTGACGGAGGCTTTGGGGGTTGCGGTGGGGGATTTGGAAAGAGCGAGGGCCGGAGCGGGGACGGAAAGGGCGGCTGCAGGAGTTGGAACAACGCTGGGAGGAAGGGGAGTGGGTTTCACCGATTTGAAAAAGGGAAGGGAACGCTTGCCGCAACCAGGGATGTTAACGTCGCAACCCGATGAAATCAGCAGCAGAAGCAACAACAGCGCGGAGAAAATGGATAGGCTTTTTAAGGTTTCGCGCAATCGGGTTCCCCGGGATATGGTTGTCAGGCCCAGCCATTCGAAAAGCCCATGACTCTGGGTTTTTTGAATGGATTGAACGTTGTCATTTTGGACCGGTGAAGCGAAAGCTCAGGCTGAAGGCTGACACGACCCCTAACAGCCCATTCGACAAAACTCAGAACCCGCAACGGCCTGAAGGTGTGTTTGTCGAACCGTTCGACAGTACTACCGCGCCGCTCTCGATAGCTGAATTTGGTGGCAGTTTATGGGTTTCATCTGGAAAAGTCAACAAATTCAACGTTTTTGGAGGGGGGTTACACCTGGTTGGCGCCTTCCAGGATCAACCAGTAGCCGTTGGAATCGGGTTTCAGGGTCGCGGAAATATGGGGATGTCCGGGAAAGGGTTTTAGAATTTTTGCCTCCACGCCATTCTCAAAGGCTTGCAGGAGAATGGCATCGGGGGCAAGATCCAAAAGGTGTCCATCCTGGAGTTCTTCGGCTTTTTTGAGGAGCAAGCCGGCCACTTCGGGTGAAACTTGCCGAATGACATAAGTTTTGTCAATGAAAAGACAGGATTGGCTCCCCTTCCAGGGATTGGAGGGGAAAGGGTGATCTTGGAAGGAGCTTACCGGCGCTGGATTCGAGGGCCTATCCGCAGGACCGTAAAGGATGTCCGTCCTGGGGGCGGCGGAGGCTGAAGCGGATGGGGATAAAAAAACTAGGATCATGCCCGTACCCCCGCACAACAGGGAGGCAAATACCCCCCAAAAGAAGGGGCCGGGCCAGGAATGGAAAACCGCTGTGAATTGGAGGGAGGAGAGAGGGCCCTGGTTGGACGTCGATTGAAAACTCCAATCGGAAGGATAAAGAAAGGACACGCCGGGCGCTGGCTTTGCCGGAATGTATTTAATATTCCCGCCTTGGGCCACGACTTTTGAGTTGAGCGCGACTTGAAAGGCTCGCACGTCCTCAAGCCTTTCCAGGTTTTTGGACCAATCGATCACCGCCATGTCGTCTTTTAATTCCTCGGCGTAGGAAAGATGTGCCCAAGCCAACTGACCCAAGGACATAACGCGGACGGCGTCTCCTTGATAGGCTGTAAGAAAAGCGACTGGGAAAGCCAGGATCGGTAAAAGAAACAAAAAAAAGAGAAGTCTTCTGCGATGAAATGAAAAAGGAGAAGTCATAAACTTTCCTTGGGGTACTTGAAATGTAATATAATCACGCCGCACCCCGTATTTTATCGATTTTGGAAGAGGTTTCGAGATTGAAAACCAAACCCCAGGATCTCAAAAAGTTCCGGAAGGCCATCGACCGCATCGACGCCCACTTGGTACGACTCTTGAACGAGCGCGCTAGGAGCGTCCTAAAAATCAAGGCCGTGAAATCCAAGGGCTCCCTCCATTTTTACGCGCCTCACCGGGAAATGGAAGTCTACCGCCGCGTCAGCCGCTTGAGCAAAGGCCCTTTTACCGCCGAGTCCCTGAAGGCCATTTTCAGCGAAATTATGTCTGCTTCTCTGGCCTTGGAATCAAGGTTGAAAATCGCTTATTTTGGACTCCCCGGCGCCAATACCCACATCGCGGCCCTTCAAAAATTCGGCAGTTCCTCCGCCTATGTCCCCGGCCCCACCTTGAAAGATGTTTTCATGGAAGTGGAGCGGGGAAGGGCCCAGTATGGGGTGGTGCCGATTGAGAATTCCACCGAGGGTATGGTGTCCCACACCCTAGATTTGTTCGTGGAGTCCGACCTTAAGATTTGCTCCGAAATCTATATGCCCATTTCCCACACCTTGATGTCCCAAAGCGGGGACTTGGGCAAGGTCAGGACGGTTTACAGCCATCCCCAGGCTTTGGGGCAATGCCGAGTATGGTTGGAAGCCAACCTGCCGGGAGTTCGTGTCGTGGAAAGCGCCAGTACGTCCAGGGCCGCCCAACAAGCCGCCGCCGATACCAAGGCGGCTGCCATCGCGCCCGACCTGGCCGCCAAGCTTTACCATTTGAAGCCCATTGCCAAGCGCATTGAGGATATGCAGGACAACTTTACGCGCTTCCTGGTCATCGGCCGCACCACGGCCGAAAGGACAGGCACCGATAAGACCTCGATCATGGTTTCCATCAAGGACAAGGTGGGCGCCCTTTTCACCCTACTTTATCCCTTCGAGAAACAGGGGCTCAGCCTGACCAACATTGAATCCAGGCCCTCCCGCAAGAAGGCCTGGGACTACTATTTCTTCATTGACTTCCTGGGCCATATCGACGATCCCAAGGCCCAGGCCGTCCTCAAGGAGATTGAGAAATCCGCTCTGACCGTGAAAGTACTGGGTTCTTATCCCCGCAGCGAATAAGGCAGATACCAGCCAACTGCCATCCGCTACCCGCTTTCTTTCGAGGTATTGAATGTCATTCCCCGTCGCATTTCGGAAAAACCTACTGGCCGTGAGACCATATGTTCCGGGTAAGCCTATCGAGGATCTGGAAAGGGAACTGGGTATCCGCAACGCCTCCAAGATCGCGTCCAATGAAAATCCGCTGGGGCCGTCACCCAAGGTGGTCCAGGCTTTGGAAAAAGCCCTGCCCAAGATCCACCGTTATCCGGACGGCGGCGCCTATAATTTAAGCCAGGCACTGGCCCGCCACTTGAAGGTGGAGGCAAGCCGGCTTCTCCTAGGTCACGGTTCCAACGAGTTGATTGTCCGCCTGGGACAGATGGTTCTCAATCCGGGCGACGAGGTCATTTACGGCGATCCAGGCTTTTTCGTTTATTCGTCCACGGCCCTTCTTTGCGAGGCCATACCGCGTCCTCTGCCCTTGAGGGATTTCTCTCACGACTTGAAGGTTTTTGAGCGTGCCATTAACCACAAGACCAAGGTGGTTTATATCGCCAATCCCAACAACCCCACGGGAACCATGATTCCCCTCTCCGAGGTTGAAGATTTCTTGAAACTCTGCCCCTCTCACGTGTTGGTGGTTTTAGATGAAGCTTATTACGAATATGTGGACAATCCGGCTTATTTTGAGTCGTTGAAATTGCTTTCCCAATATCCCAACTTGGTGGTTCTTCGGACCTTTTCCAAGGCCTTCGGCCTGGCCGGCTTGAGGGTGGGTTATGGCGTGGCCCATCCCGAATTAGTGGCCGTCTTCAACAAGATCCGCGAGCCTTTCAATGTCAACGGGTTGGCCATGGTGGCGGCCGAGGCGGCCCTGACCGACCTGGACCACGTGAAAAAAGTGGCCGAGTTGAACAGAGCCATGCGCAAGAAGCTCTTCGATGGGCTAGATCGGTTGGGATTAAATCCAGTGCCTACCCAGGCAAATTTCGTTTATTTCGAAATTCCCCAAACGGATAGCCTTTATCAGCAACTGTTAAAAAATGGAATTATCGTGCGCCCTATGGGGCCCAAAGCCCTCCGGGTGACGACCGGCACGGAGGAGGAGACGGGAAATTTCTTGAAAGTCTTCGAGGCCATTTTAATGACGAAGGGAATAGGGAAAACCTAATGCCCGTCAAAACCAAAATAGCTATTATCGGCGTGGGCCTTTTGGGCGGTTCTTTGGCCCTGGCACTCAAAAAGCATAAGAACCTCTCTCTCGTTGGATGGAACCACCGCCCCTCGTCCCGGAAGAAAGCTGCTCGTCTTCTTCCCGTCGCCTCCAGCTTTGAAAAGGCCGTGAAGGGAGCCGGGGTCATCGTCCTTTGTTCCCATTCGAGCTCGATAGGGCCGGCCTTAAGGCAATTGGCCCGTTTGATCCAGGCCGATACATTAATCATGGATGTTTCCAGCGTGAAGGGGGCAGTGGTGGAGGAGGCCCGTGGAATTCCGGGGATCCAAAACCATTTCGTGCCTTGCCATCCCATGGCGGGTAAGGAAAAGTCGGGTTCCCTTTACGCTGACGCCGGCCTCTATCGTGGGAAAGTGGTTTTTATCACTCCCTTGCCGGGAAACCACCGCCTCCTAATCCAAAGGGCCGCGCGGTTTTGGAAAAAAGTGGGGGCCCTGCCCCTAGTCACGGATGTGAAGAGTCATGACAGGGGAGTGGCACTGACCAGCCACTTGCCTCATCTTCTGGCGTCGGTCCTGATGAATCTCTTCGGCCAAAGCCGTTTAAAGTCGCCGGTTTTCCAAAAGGCAGTTGGTTCCGGTTTCCGGGATTTCACCCGCATTGCGGCAGGCAACCCCGCCATGTGGCGGGATATCGTGAAAATGAACTCGGCTAATATAAAATCTTTCCTCACCCAATACCGGCAGCAGTTGGCCCAACTGCAAAGAAACTTCGGAAAGGGCAAGGACCGCTATTGGTTGTCCTTTTTTGAGCATGCCAGTGAACTACGGGAAAAACTCCAGTGAAAAAACTCGTCGTCCACCCCGTTCAACGCCTCCAAGGAACCCTTGCCGTCCCCGGCGACAAGTCCATCTCCCACCGGGCTGTCATGATGGCATCCCTGGCCTACGGCGCGACCCGCGTGACCCATTTCCTTCCTTCAGCCGACTGCCTCTCGACCATTGGAATATTTAAAAGTATGGGTGTGAAAATTCGGCAATCCGGGGAACGGGTGACCATTGTGGGGAAGGGGCTGAATTCCCTCAAGCCCCCGAAGAAAGCCCTGGACGCGGGCAATTCTGGGACCACGGCACGCATCCTCCTAGGGCTTTTGGCGGGACAACCCTTTACTAGCCGCTTGACCGGGGACAAGTACCTAAAGCGGCGGCCTATGCGGCGCGTGGTAAAACCCCTGGCCCAAATGGGAGCCCGGATTACCGGCCCGGAGGACGCCAACCTGTTGCCGCTAAAAATCGAAACCCGGAAGCTCAAGGGAATTACGTACCAACTGCCCGTGGCCAGCGCTCAGGTAAAAAGCGCCCTGTTGATGGCTGGCCTTTTCGCGGAAGGGGAGACTAAAGTGGTTGAGCCCATTCCCACCCGCGACCATACCGAAAGGATGTTCAAGGCGTTCAATATTCCTATTGCCCAACGGGGGGACGGTATTTCGGTGCGGGGGCCGGTCTTACCCTTTAAAGGCCAGAAAATTCGGGTGCCAGGCGACATTTCCTCTGCGGCGTTCTTCATCGTGGCCGGACTCATTGTCTCCCATTCCAGGATCGTCCTGAGGAACGTAGGCCTCAACCCCACCCGGACGGGGATTTTGGACGTCCTCCAAAGCATGGGCGCCCATATTGATGTTTCCCACCACAAAGTCCACGGCGGAGCGGAACCCATGGGCGATTTAACGGTAGCTTTCTCCCGGCTGAAAGGCGTGGAGGTGGGTGGGGATATCACGCCCCGAATGATTGACGAATTCCCCATTTTAGCCGTGGCCGCCACCCAGGCGTATGGAACCACGGTTGTGCGGGGAGCGGCGGAACTGAGAGTGAAGGAATCGGACCGCATCCTGATGATGGCCGTGACTTTGAAGAAAATGGGCGCGAAGATCGAGCCCACGGCGGATGGGTGGATCATCCAGGGACCCAGCTCCCTCAAGGGGTGCCGTCTTTCTTCCGGCGGGGACCACAGGGTGGCCATGTCCCTGGCCGTGGCGGGCTTGGCGGCCCATGGGCCGACCACCATCCTGGATACGGAAAACATCAATACATCCTTTCCGGGATTCGAGAAACTGCTCCAGAAGGCGTCCGTACCATGAAAAAGACGACTATTGTGGCCATTGACGGCCCCGCGGGCGCGGGGAAGAGCACGGTGGCCAAGACCCTGGCCCGTAAATTGGGATTCCTGCACATCGATACGGGCGCCATGTACCGGGCGGTCACCCTGGCGGCCCTGCGCCAAAAGGCTGACCTGAAAAACGACGGTGAGCTGGAAAAAATCGCGCGCGGATCCAAAATCGAACTGAAACCCGGGGAACCTGAGAACAAAGTTTATCTCAATGGGGAAGATGTAAGCCGTGATATCCGCACGCCCGAAGTGACTCAGGCCTCCGCCCACATCGCCAGTTCCGTGCCGGTCCGCAAAATCCTGGTATCCCGGCAGCAGCAAATGGGCCGGGTGGACAGTTCGCCCTACGGTGGCGCAGTCTTGGAAGGCCGGGACATCGGCACGGACGTGTTTCCCGACGCGCAGTACAAGTTTTACCTGGACGCCTCGGTGGAAACGCGCGCCCAGCGCCGCCTCAGGGATTTGGAGAAGGCCGGCGTCGCAACCACGCTGGAAAAGGTTATGGAGGACGTCAAGGCCCGGGATGAAAGGGATATCCACCGTGCCGTAGGCGGGCTTCGCAAAACCCCCGAATCCATCGTCCTGGATCATTCCCATCTTTCAGTGGAGGAATCGGCCGGCGAACTGTACCAATTTATCCAACAGCACCCGCGCTAGCCTATGCCTTTCCTCCCAAAGTAAAACTTCGGGACTCCGTTTCGCAGAGCTGCTAGACTCATACGTGCCTGGGAGAAAATTGTCCCGGCAGCGTTAAACGATCTAAGGAAAAAATGAATGGGATCATCGGAAAATAAAACCTCATTCCACCTAGAGGCTTCCGCCGCCGCCCTTTGGTGTTTTTGGATCGCCTTGTTGCCGGCGGGCATTTGCTGGTACTTTTCCCGAAATTGGATGGCTTGCCTGGGCGTGGGTGTGTCGGGAATGCTGCTACTGCTCATCTCTTGGCTCGACATCTTCCATCAGGCTCAAAAAGGCTTTTATGTGGAGTTGCAGCTTTTTTTAATCCGCTGCAGGCTGCTTCCAGAGGATTACAAAATCCTCCGGAATCCCGGCTCCAGTGACTTGGACAAGAAAAAGCAGGAACTGATGGAACTGGCCGTGGGGCAGTTCCAGGAAAAAGACAAGAAGCTCACCGAAACCCGCCACGTGTTGGACAAGTTTGTGGGTACGAAGGGCTCCCAATTCGCGACGCAGAAGGGGCGGCAAGCCGTTTGGGAGGGAGAATTAACGCGGGCTATCGTTCTTTTCTCGGATGTGCGGGGCTTTACCACCATGACGGAAAAACTCAAACCCCAGGAAACGGTGCGGTATTTGAACCGTATGTTCACCGAATTCGAGGAAGTCATCGCCTTTTCGGGCGGGGAGATCAACAAGTACATCGGTGACGCCATTATGGCCTTTTTTCCCTTGCCCGCCGAAGCGCCGGAGGCCTCAGCGAAGAAAACCATCTTGGCCGCGTTGAGGATGCAGGACGCCTTCCATCAAATCCAGATCACCTTCCAGGAACATTATAGCGAGAGCGTGCATACCGGGCTGGGCGTGGGCATGGCGGCCGGGGACATGGTCATCGGCAACCTGGGATCGGCCCGGCGAATGGAATTCACCCTGATTGGGGACACCGTCAACCTCGCTTCCCGGCTTTGTGCTATCGCCGAGGACGGACAGATTCTCATCAACCAGGATTTGGCCCTCATCGTCGGCGACCTGTTCCGGATGGAGGCCTTGGAGCCCGTCCGGATTAAGGGCAAAAGCGGCACCCACCGGCCCTATTCGGTCATGGGCGAGAAGCTTCAACCCGGGTTGGCTTAGGGTCTCAAACGGCTTTTTTTCAAGTAACCCTTAAAACTCCAGTCGCGTATTTCCCCATAGGAACAATTGCTTTTGGAGGGAAAAGTGGGAAAAATTAAAAAAAACGGGCTTTTCGTTTGGATGGTCCTTTTTGCCGCTACGGGCCTCATGCAAGCGGGTGATCCAAACTCCGCATTCAAGGAAGAAAGGGGGAGGTATATGGAAGACAAAATAGTGAAGACCGATGCGCAGTGGAAGGCCATCCTGACGCCCGAGCAATACCAGGTCATGCGTAAGCAAGGCACAGAAAGGCCGTTCGTCAAGGGTGGGCTGTGGGAAAATCACGAGAAGGGCGTTTACGAATGCGCTGCTTGCGGCCTGGAGCTTTTTAGATCCGACACCAAATTCGAATCCGGCACGGGCTGGCCGAGCTTTTTCAAGCCCGCTTTTCCCGATAATGTCGCAACCCGGGAGGACGATTCCTTGGACATGCAGCGCACCGAGGTTTATTGCCCCCGCTGCGGGGCCCATTTGGGGCATGTTTTTGACGACGGACCCGACCCCACGGGTTTGCGGTACTGCATCAACGGCGTTGCCTTGAAATTCGTCCCCGACAAAAGCGACAAAAAATAAGGAGCAGCGAAGTTGGGGTATAGGTGCTTGCGTAACTCCGGTTTTTGCCTTTAAATACGGTTCTTGAACCGCTTCCGGTGCTTTTAATGCGGTTCGATTGGATTTAAAGGACCGCTGAATGCGCGAATGGAGCAAGCTGGCCACAACCCTCTTATTGGGGTTCGGACTTGGAATTTTTTTCCTTTACCTCTACCTTTCCCATCTTTCTTTTAATTACACATTTGACGGCCTAGCCTTCTCGGCCCAGGTTGAGAAAGACAACCTTCCCCTCCACCTCTATTTCCATCCCCATCACCTGCTTTACACCTTCCTTGGGAGGCTTTTTTTCCTCTGGGGAAGGGCCCATGGAGCTACCTGGGACGGACTCGTCGCTCTCCAGTTTTTCAACCTCCTGACAGGAGTCGTTGGGATATTGATCCTGTTTCATTTGATGGTCCGGGAAACCAATGACCGCCTGGCCGCTTTGCTTTCGGCCTCCGGGCTCGCCTTCACCCACAGCTATTGGTATTTTTCGACTATTCCTGGTGTTCGAGTCTTCGCCACGGTCACCCCCCTTTTGGCCTGGTACGTGCTGACCTATCTTCGGAATAAACCTCCTTTTTTCGGTTGGATCCTGGGTGCGGCCCATGCCTTGGCGGTGTTGGGGCACCAAACCAACCTTTTGCTGGTTCTGGCTTTCCTCGGGGGAATTTTCCTCATACATGAAAAGACCCGGTGGGAACGTCTCAGGGCCAGCCTTTATTACCTGGCGTCTTTGTCGGCCCTTGTCCTGGCCGCCTATGCCGTTGTAGGGCGTTATGTTTATTTCAGGAAAACCTACCACGACTGGCTTTGGTGGGTATTTTCTTACTTCCATGCCTCGCAAAAGTGGGGGGGCTATTTTAAACCGTCGGGGTTCGAGCGTGGGGGCGGTGCCATGGTGCACGCTTTTTTACCGGGTGTGCCTTCCCTCAAAGCCCTCTATCTGTCCCTCACTTACGGAACGGCTGAAACCATCCTTCAAAACGCCGTCCTGGTACTCTTGGCACTCCTCCTGTTGCGCCTCGGACATCACTGGGCCCATCACCGGCAGGCGGTATGGGTTTCCGTACTTTGGCTGACGGCCTTCGTCCCTTTTTTCGTCTGGTGGGAACCCTGGAACATCGAATTTTGGGTTTCCTCCACCATCCCCTGCTGGGTCCTAATGGGCTTGGTGGTTTCGGATTTATCCCAATGGTTTGGAAGTCCGATTATCCGTTGGGCCAACCGAAGTGTGGCCCTCGCGGCTGGTTCCTGCTTGCTGATCCTCCTTTTCACCTATAACGTACAAGGCAGTGCCGTGAAAAGCCGACTCCTCAACCATTACGACTACAAGGGACTATTGGGCGCTCTGGACTGGAAGGTGAGAGTGGATGACCTCTTGGTTCTGGACGGGATCAACAACGTCCATTATTACGTGGACCGGTTCCAAAAACGAAAATACTTGAGTCTTTATAACTTCCTGAGGACTTACAAAACCATCGGCGACAAGGAAACTGGAAAGACCCCCGAAAAAGAATCCAACGCGGCGTCAATGCCTTATCCCGATCCATGGGCCGATCTTTCCCGCTCCTTCCAGCAAACCTGGAAGCATCACCGGAAGGTCTGGATCTTGACCGAGGCGGTGGATGATTTCGACGGAGGCCGACAGCTTTTGGAGGAAACCCTGAAATTGCCCGAAGGAAGGGTGCGGGAATTTTTCGAACAATACCAACTTAAACCGATAACCTACAGCGGAAGGGTCTATTTTTACGAGGTCCTCAAGCCTCTCCCGGTGGCCGCGCCTGCCTCGGCCCCGGAAACACTTCCCAGGATCGCGAACCCCACCCCTGGCGTGAAAAACAAGAACGCCTCGAAACCAGGTGGGCCGACATGATCCAAGGCTTACGGGAGCCGATGTTTTTTTTATTATTATTAGCGATTGGAGCGTGTTTTCAGGCTCCGGTTTCCCCCCTTTGGGGGCAAATGCCGGCGTCTTTGGACCGGGGCCCCACAGTGACCGCCCTTGAGACCCCTGAACCCACCCTTTCCCCCACCCCTTCAGTACGCTCTCTGGAGAAAGCAGGGGCCGACCTGGTGGCGGAAAGGCCATGGCTCACCGACTTGTATTCGTGGAACGAGACCTTCGACCTGGGCCAGCAGCAGGTGGAGGCCAACCAAAGCGGCGCCTATTGCATCGGTAACGGCCGGGCCTTCGCCCTTATCGGCCTTTCCGCCCCGCTTTGGACCTGGACTAACCTTTATGGCGCCTCCTACCAGGAGCCGGATTTGGGGAGCCTGCGCATGAGCATCACCCGGGCTGGGTTGGATATTGACCTGTCAAAACAACAAATTGGGTGGGTGAGGCGGTCGGGCGTCGTGCGGGTGAGCGCGCAAGGGAAGGGTTTAACTGTGGAAACCTACGACTTCGCGCCGGTCACCCCCTCCGACGACAACGCATGGGACAACACGGCGGTACTGGTGAGGATGATCCATATCCTGAATTCCGGGGACCAGCCCGAAAATGACCTGGATGTGGAACTGAAAATCCAGCCCGAATGGAACGAAAAATTAAAGGAAAAAACCGAAGGAAAGGACCTTTTGGTCGAACAACTGGCGTCCCATGGAAAAAAAAGAACCGTCTGGCGCCTCGGCGCCTTCAATACGAAAGACGCGCGGATTTGGGACGACAACCTCCATTACAGCGTTCCCTCCCTGCCACCCGGTGGCGAGGCCTGGGCGGCCTTTTACCTCCTAGCCGCCGGCTCTTCTGCGGACAATTTTGCGCAGGCTGAACAAGTAAAAAAACAGGGACCCCTATCGCTGCTGGATCAGACACGGGATTATTACGCGGACTGGTTTGGGAAGGGGACTGTTTTTTCGGGCGACGCCAAGATTGCGGACCTATTCGAGATCGAATCCACTATTTTTAAATGCCAGCAATCCTACAGCGGCGGTTTTTCCCCACTGATTGGCTATTCCTACACCTGGATCAGGGACAACAACGGTCCTATCCGTTGGTTCTTGAAGAGCGGCCATCCCCAGGAAGCCAAACGGGCCATGGATTTCTTTTATGGGGTCGCCTCCACCCTGGGGTCCCTGCCCAACAGCATCAACGTGGACCATCCCTTGGATTACCACATCAAAGACCTTTCCAATATCCATGTGGAGCACGCGGAAACGCCCGATTGGATCGTCCTGCAGTACTGGTGGTATTACCTAAGCACGGGGGACATCGACCTGGTCCGCGCACGGTGGAGCTACCTAAGGCAATGTATTTTCGGCCAATTGAACGTGGACGACCGGTATTTTTTCCAGCGGGACGAAACCTACCTCTGGTGCCTGGAATCCCGCATTTTTGACCATGTTGCGTTTCCCAATTACTACCTCTCCACTTTTGCCTTTTCCACCGATTCAAGCTTTGATCTGGTTTCCGCCGCCGACCATTTGGCCTACTTGGGAAAGTACCTGGAAATGGACAAGGACGTGGCCGACCT
>JASHQZ010000098.1 GCA_030038835.1 candidate division FCPU426 bacterium | reverse complement strand
CATCAAGGCGAAAAGGCCCCCGTGGATCCACAACTGTTTCTTTTCGGATTTCACGGCGCGGGAACTCCGGTAAAAACCATGGCCCAGGCTGGTAAGCGTGACGGCGATGGAAAGAAGGAGGACAATTTGGTCGGCCTGCTCCTCGGTGATCAATTCCCTCATGAACCATTCTCCAGGATTAAGCTTTGGCTTTGGACCTTCGGCCGACAATCAATGCCGCCCGCAAAAGTTGAATTCAGGGATTGAAAAACCCCGGGACGGCCCAAAGCAGGACGGAAAGGAACATCAGAAGGGTGCCCCCCAGCATGACCAGCGCCCACAAGGTGTCTTGGGGCTTGGGGGTGGAATCGGATTTCCACAGGCCCAGGTTGAAAAGAACGTAACCCGCCACGATTCCTAGGATCCATCCTGGGGCCATTTTGTCACTCCGTTCCAGTGTTGAGTTCCAAGTTTTAAATTGCAAGTTAATGCTGGTTTTTTGAACCTTTGGTTCAAAAAACTTCTTCAATTCAAAATTGAATTTTAGTTGTTGGGGCAGGGATCCGGGCTGCCGCAAGCGCCACAACCCTGCCCTGAGCTTGTCGAGCCCGCCGAAGGGACTGGGCCCGGGGATTCCTTGCCTTCCGGTTTCTTTTCCCGGGAAGGGCCCGGGTTCTTGTAATCGTTTTGATAAAACCCGGAGCCCTTGAGGACGAACCCTACGTTCGCCGAAAGAAGGCGTTGGACCTTTGAGCCGCAGGTCGGGCATGCGGCCAAGGCATTGTCCTTGATGGATTGCCAAAACTCAAAATGCCCGCATTTCTCGCATTGGTATTCATAGGTCGGCATCGCGATTCCTCCAGGGGCATCATGATAGGGTCCGGCCGGTGGGGTGTCAACGCCGCCGGTCGCGCCCTTTAATCCCCTTCGACACCGCTTGATCCCTGGGAAACGGCGCCCGCCCCCGTCCCGCTGGGTTGGTAAAGAAAAATCCAGTCGGAATAATGTTCGGAACCGGCAAAGTTTTGGAAATCCTTGGGGAAGCCGTCTTGCTTCAGCGGTTTTTCCCGGCATTGGCTAGCCACCCCGGCAATGCAGCCGTCGGGCGACCGGACCAGGGACCACCCCGCGCCAAAGGGTTCGGGGTAGAGGGCCCTCAAGTAGCGGTTGCGTGGATAACGCGGATCGGAAAGCAGGTCATCCAATTGGCGGGGATAAGCGTGCGTTTTCCCGGCTGGACCGGCCATGTAATAGGCCCCGATGGCCCTGGCATAGGCTCCGCCCCGGAACAAGAGTTCCATCTCCTTATCATGCCTTACTTCATAGGACTCAAGGGTCGAAGCGGCGGCGGCGAGGATGGCAAGCACTGCCGTGGCCGTGATCACCATGACATACGCGTAGCCACCCTCATCCCTTAAAAATGAGGGCCGTTGGAATTTTGAGTTTTGAGTTCTATGTTTTGGATTATTTTTTAGGCACGTTGCTTTCCCAACTGGTGACATCGGCATTCTCACCTTCCCCTCCCTCCTTGCCGTCGGCGCCGTAGGAAAGGAGGTCGTAGGCGCCGTGCTGGCCCGGGCAGCGGTAGACGAAGGGGTTTTCCCAGGGGTCCAAAGGGATCTCCTTTTTCAGGTAGGGCCCGTTCCATTTTTTGGCCGAGGCGGGCTTTTCCAGAAGGGCCTGTAAGCCCTCGGCCGTGGTGGGATAGCGCCCGACATCCACGTAATAATTATCCAGGGCGGCCACAAATTCCTCGATTTGGGCCTGGGCAGCCGTCCGCTTGGCTGGTTTCAGGCGCTCCACGAGGGTGGGTCCCACCAATGCGGCCAAGAGGGACAGGATGACGAGGACCACCAGCAACTCAATCAGCGTGAACCCGCCTTCCGAAAGGCGGAGCTTGGGATTAATCAAAGATTTCTTGAACCTTCGCTTTAAAAAACTTCCACAACTTAGAACTTCGAACTTAAACCTCAACACTGCCTTTTTGAAGTTACCATTCGCTATAGGATTTTCCATCGGCTGTTTTTTCCTCCGATCCGCTGTGGATATCAACGATCCCGCCCTTTTGGTTGGGGTCCTGCGAAACCACCGTCTGCCAGGTATCCTCGCTGTCGGTTAAGGGGTCCTCGGGGATCGAGCGCAGGTAATGCTGGTTCACCAAGTCCTGGAGTTTCACGGGGTATTTCCCCTTGTCCGCGTAATAGTCATCCAGGGCCTTCCGCATGGCATGAAGGTCTTCCTTCAAGGCCGATTCCTTGGACTGCCGTATTTTCCCCATTGAGGCCGCGGCCACCAGTCCCGACAAAAGTGCCATGATGGCCAGCACGACCATCAACTCAATGAAGGTAAAGCCTCCTTCCGTAAAGACAAGTTTTGATGGATTACCAGTCATGGTAGTAGCTCCCATCCAGGGCTTTTTCGTCTCCCGGACAGTAAACATCGTAGACGTCTTGTCCGCCCCAGAAGGCGGAGCCCGGCGCATCGGC
This sequence comes from candidate division FCPU426 bacterium, assembly GCA_030038835.1. GTDB lineage: Bacteria > Oederibacteriota > Muellerivitia > Muellerivitales > Muellerivitaceae > JAJPJW01. Next base: position 1,388 of record JASHQZ010000098.1, on the reverse strand, counting down.
ATAGCTGTGGAACGCCCATTGCTCCTCCGGGGGAAGGCCTTTGTCCCCGAAGGGGTTCTCAGGTATGCGCCTCAGGTATTTTTGCCTGGACGGCTTAGGGCCGCTGAGTTCCACGCCTTCCATCAGTACGGCCAGGGTTTTGGGAAAGCCATCGTCGCTGGTGCCGGTCCCCAGCTTGGGGATGACGCCGTTCTCCCAGTCGTCGTGAAACTGGTCGATGGCGCCGCGCATTTGCCGCAAGTCCTGGCGCAGTTCCAGTTCCTTGTCCCGCCGGACCGTGGTTTCGGCATAGGGCATCGTCACCGCGGCCAGGATGGCCAGGATGGCCAAAGCCATCAGTATTTCCACCAGGCTGAAGCCGTCTTCATCGAGTCTGAAGTTCGAAGTGCGAAATTCGAAACGAATGAAATTTCCAATCCGGGTGGTCAAATTGGAAATCTTCGAAAACCGCGGACTGTCTTTCATTTGACCACAATGCGGGAAGCATGGGCTTGGGCCTGGACGTCGTTGCCGTTTTCGTCCTTAAAGGTGGGGTTGAGGAACATCAGGTAGGAGATGCCCGGCGTATAGCCATCGAGCTTGACGTCGGCCAACTCCACGGGGCCCGCCTCGGACTGGTCGGGTTTCAAGGTCAGGGTCATCCGGACCATCCCGTGTTTTTCGTCCGAGTCCGCCTCCACCTTTTCCACCGCCGGGGAACCCGGCGAGGCGGAGGCGAATTTCAGGTAGCTGGAGTTGAAGGCTACCGCCAAGGGAAAGGTATTAAGTTTTCCCAGATTTTCCCCGTAAAGTTTCAACTCCACGCTCTGACCTAGTTCGGCTTCATATTGAGGCTGGTCGAAGGCGAAGACCACGCCGCTGTTAGCTTGGACCCCCGAAAACAGGGCGGCGGGCATCGCATCCGAAGCGGTGGGTCCGGCGGCTCCGGTCTCGGGCCCTAACGCGATCTTGGGTTCCCTGTTTCCAACGGCCGTCTGATCAAATAGGCTGAAAAGGGGCTTGCTGGAAAGGTTGTTCTGGGTGCCCGAATAAATTTCCTGCAATTCCTTATGGGGAAAACTCCAATCCCGCACGATATGGGGCGTGATGGTCAAAATGATATCCGTACGGCTGTCCGAGTTGTCCACGTTGCCCGCCAGGTAATCCCCGAGGATGGGGAAGTCCCCGATGATGGGGAGATAGTTGTGGGTCTTGGAGTCGTCGTCCTGGATGAGCCCCCCCAGGACCGCCGATTCCCCGTCGTGCAGCAGCATGGTGGAATCCGCGTCCCGGGTGAGTATCTCGTAGGCGGGGTTTCCGCTGGTTCCGATATTGGGGCCCAGCGAACTGACTTCCAATGAAAGTTTGACCTGCACGGTTCGGTCCAGGTTGATGACGGGAAGGATGTC
>JASHQZ010000097.1 GCA_030038835.1 candidate division FCPU426 bacterium | reverse complement strand
GGGGCTGGTGAGGGCACGGAAGGGGAGGAACCGAACAACCCATGACGAAACGCCTTTTTGAATTTGCCAAGGAACTGGGCCTGCCCAGCAAGGACATCTTGGAACGCTGTAAAAAACTGGGCCACAACATCCCCAGCCAGCTGACCGTGGTGGACGAGAAGATCCAATCCGACGTGCGGCGGGATTTGGGGCTGGCGGACCTGCATTCGGCCTCCGCCGTGTCCACCGCTCCGGTTTCCACCGTGGCGCGCCCGGCTGCGGGCAAAGCGCCGGTGGTCCCGCCGTCCCCCTCCGCCACCGCGGCCCGGACCCTGGTAAAGCCCGCCATGGGCCTTTCCGCCCCCACGGCCACCTATCCGTCCCTGAAGCCGATCCACAAGCCTTCCGCCGCGCCCAAGCCGGCCACGGCTCCCCGGAAAACCGGGCCCTCGGTCAAGCCGCCCTACCTCAAAGGCGGCGGACACGGTTTGGCGGCCGGGCGGCCCAAAAATGTGGCCTCCGTGGTCCGGGAAGCCGCCGAGGAAAAGCCCAACGCCGAGGAGGCTACCGCGGAGGGCGCCGCAGCCCCCAAGGTCCTTACCCAGATCAAGGTCACCGAGGGCATCACGGTGGCTGAGCTGGCGCAGAAGCTCAACGTGAAGCCCAGCGTGCTTATCAAGGAACTGCTGGATTTGAAAATCCTGGCCACCATCAACCAAAGGCTCGACATGACGGTGGCCGAAACCCTGGCCTCGGCCCACGACGCCCAGGTGGAAGTGGTTCCCCTCTACGGCGCCGAAATGTTCCAGGACACACCCGATGATCCCAAGGACTTAAAGCCCCGCCCGCCGGTGGTGACCATCATGGGGCACGTGGACCACGGCAAGACGCTGCTCTTGGACGCCATTCGTAAGACCAAGGTAGCCGAGGGCGAAGCCGGCGGCATCACCCAGCACATCGGCGCCTACCAGGTGAAACAAGAGAAAGGCACCATCACTTTTTTGGACACGCCGGGCCACGAGGCCTTCACCCTCATGCGCGCGCGGGGGGCCAAGGCTACGGACATCGTGGTGCTGGTGGTGGCGGCCGACGACGGGGTCATGCCCCAGACACTGGAGGCTATCGACCACGCCAAGGAAGCCAAGGTGCCCATCATCGTGGCCCTCAACAAGATCGACAAGCCCGAGGCCAACCCGGACCGCGTGAAGACCCAACTGGCCGAGCGGGGCCTGTCGCCCGAGGCATGGGGCGGCACCACCATTTTCGTGGAGGTCTCGGCCAAGAAGCGCCTCAACCTGGACAAGCTGCTGGAAATGATCCTTTTGCAGGCCGAAGTGCTGGAACTCAAGGCCAACCCGGACCGTTCGCCGAAGGGCGTGGTGCTGGAAGCCCGCTTGGACAAGGGCCGAGGGCCGGTGGCCACCTTCCTGGTGGAAAAGGGGACGCTCAAGATCGGCGACAACATCATCGCGGGCTCCACTTACGGCCGGGTCAAGGCCCTGCAGGATGACCTGGGCAAGCCCGTCAAATCCGCCCCGCCCGCCATGCCCGTGGAGGTCCTGGGCCTTTCGGACGTTCCCCAGGCCGGAGACGTGTTTTACGGCGTGGAGGACCCCAAGGTGGCCCGTGAGATCGCCAGCCGCCGCACCGAGGCCCTGAAGGACAACCGCCTGGTGGGGGCCATGAAGCACATCACGCTGGACAACCTCTTCGACCAGATCAAGGAAGGACAGATCAAGGAACTCAAGGTCATCGTCAAGGCCGACGTGCAGGGCTCGGTGGAGGCCCTGACCCAGTCCCTGGAAAAGCTTTCCACCGAGAAAGTGGCGCTCAAGGTCATCCACAGCGGCGCGGGCAACATCGTCAACTCCGACATCCTTCTGGCCTCGGCCTCCAACGCCATCGTGGTGGGCTTCAACGTCAAGGCGGATTCCAACGCCAAGGCCACGGCCGAGAAGGAGGATGTGGACGTCCGGGTTTACAAGATCATCTACGACGCGGTGGAGGACGTGCGCAAGGCCATGGAAGGGCTTTTGGAACCCACCTACCGGCAGGTCTCCATCGGCCACGCGGAAGTCCGCCAGCTGTTCAAGACGCCCAAGGGCACCATCGCGGGTTCGATGGTGACTTCGGGCAAGATCACCAGCAAGGCCAAGGTGAAGGTTTTGCGCGGCGAAGAAATGGTTTACGAGGGGGCCCTCACGTCCCTGCGGCGCTTCAAAGACGACGTCAAGGAAGTCAACAACGGTTTCGAGTGCGGCATCGGAATCGAAGGTTTCGAGGACATCCAGGTGGGCGACCAGTTGGAGGTTTATATCCTGGAGGCTGTCGCGCAAAAGCTGGAGGATTAACGCCGCGCCATGGTCATCGGTCTTTTGAGGGTGGAAGTCCACTACCCCGAAAGCGGCTCGCTGAAAACCAAGCGATTCACCCTCAAGAGCGTTACGGACCGGCTGCGGCGACAATTCAACATCTCGGTGTCCGAAGTAGAATACCAAGACCTCTGGCAAAGATCGGTTTTAGCCATCGTGACGGTGAACACGGACCGAAAGCACGCCGACTCGACCCTTTCCAAGACCCTCGAACTTCTTGAGGGCGAGGGAGACCTGCAAGTCACCGGCGTCCAGACCGAATACCTTTAAATCAAAGATATCCGGAATTTTAAGTTATGAACTTTAAGTTTTAAATAGGGTGGATTTCCACTTGGTGGAAATCCTCTTAAATTTAAAATTTAGAATTCAAATTGAGAATTTAGCGAGCGATTTTATGTCTTTCAAGAGAGCGGATAGGGTTTCTGAAGCCATCAAGAGGGAAATCAGCCTCATGTTGGGGCGGGAAGTGAAGGACCCAGGCATCCACTTTGTGACCGTGACGGCCGTGGAAACCACCGACGATTTGCGCCATGCAAAGGTATTTGTATCGGTTTTGGGCGACAAAAAAACGCGACAAGAATCCATGGACGGATTGGAACGGGCCAAGGGGTTTTGAGAAGTGAATTGGGACACCGGCTTCAGTTACGCTATACTCCTGAGATTCAATTCCGGCTGGACAAGTCCCTGGACCACGCCATGAAGATCAAGGGCCTCCTGGATCAGATCAAATCCACCGAGGAAAGAAGCGACGATGAAGCTTAAGACGAAACCGATTTTAAAGGCGTCCGCCAAAAGCAAGGCGGATCCTTTCCGCGGCGTGGCTAAACTCATCAAGGCCCACCAAACCTTCCTTGTCACCACCCATGTCAACCCCGATGGGGATGGATTGGGCGCCGAATCCGCCCTTTTTCTGGCACTCCGCAAGTTGGGCAAAAAAGTCCATGTTGTCAACCACGACCCACTTCCCAAAAGGTTCGGCTACCTCGCCTTCGCGCCTTACTACCAAACCGGCGACAAACTACCCGCCCACGACGTTTGCTTCGTCCTGGACGCCGGGGACTTCACGCGGATCCGCGAAGGCGTGCGGCGCGAGGAATTCGGAATCCTCGTGAACATCGACCACCATTATTCCAACAACCATTACGGGGACTACAACCTGGTGGTGCCGGAGGCCGCCGCCACCGGCGAGGTGGTGTACCGCCTCATCCAATCCCTCAAGGTGAAGGTGGACAAGGGAATCGCCGAGGGAATTTACACCTCCATCGTGACCGATACCGGGAGGTTCCGGTACTCCAACACCACCCCCCATATCTTCCGGCTGGCCGCCGAACTGGAGGAATCCGGAGCGGACATTTGCCACATCAGCGAGCACATTTTCGGGGACATCAGCCGGGAAGCCATGGAGCTGAACCGCCTGGCCCTAGCCACCGTTCAAACCTTTGACGGGGGCTCCATCGGCTCCATGAGCCTGACCCAGGGCGATTTCCTAAAGTCCGGCGCCTCCGACGACGACACCGAAAACCTCATCAACGTCGTGCGCAACCTGGACACCGTCAAGATCGCCATCTTCCTCAAGGAAAGGCCCGACGGGAAGGTCAAGCTTTCGCTGCGCTCCAAAAACGGCGTCAACGTGGCCGAAGTGGCAAAACGGTTCAAGGGCGGCGGCCATGCCTACGCGGCCGGCGCCGTGATGCCGGGCCCGCTCGAAAAGGCCCTTCAGGAAGTCCTGAGAGCCTGCCAGGCCGCGCTCAAATAGACGGGGCCCGCCCGTCATCCGTCGCCAAAGTTCCCAGCTTAAAGACAAAGGCGCCGAAAACTGCTACCTTTACACCGTTATGCCTGCATCCCTTCACGGCGTGCTCATCCTCAACAAACCAAGCGATTGGACCTCCCACGACGTGGTGGCGAAGGTGCGAGGGCTTCTCAAGGAAAGGCAAATTGGCCACCTTGGCACCCTGGACCCCCTGGCCACCGGCGTCCTTCCGCTGGCCGTAGGGGCGGCCACCCGCCTGATCGAGTTCACGGACTATTCCAAGGAATACGTGGCCACCTGCCTTTTGGGCAAATCCACCGACAGCTGCGACATCACGGGGAAGGTCGTGGGGGAAAAACCGGTGAAGGGCCTTTCCGAACAGGAGGTCCGAAGGGAAACCTTGGCGCTGAAGGAACTGACCGAACAGGTCCCGCCCATGGTTTCCGCGCTCAAAAAGGACGGCCAAAAACTCTATCAACTGGCCCGCAAGGGCGTCGAAGTGGAGCGGAGGCCCAGGCCTATCCGCGTTGAATCCATCGAAATACTTGGCTTGGACTTGCCCCGGGTTGTTTTTAAGGTTGCCTGTTCCGCCGGCACCTATGTGCGCGTGCTCTGCCAAAGCCTCGGGGAGAAACTGGATGTGGGAGGCTGCCTGGAGGCTTTGGAACGCACCCGGGTGGGGCCCTTTCGCGTAGGCGACTCCCTGACCCTGGAAGAAGTGAAAAAAAAGGTGGAGGACGGGGAGCTTTCCGGTATGTTGCTTCCGGCCAGCCGGCTCGCAGGACACCTGCCCGAAATGAAGTTGGATGGAAATTCCCTTGCCCTGCTGTGCCGCGGCCAGGGC
>JASHQZ010000096.1 GCA_030038835.1 candidate division FCPU426 bacterium | reverse complement strand
TTAAGTAAAACAGTTACCCTTAAATTTTATCTAATTTTACTCGTTTTTTTGTCAAACACAAGGGCTTAAAAAGGCCATTTTTATTGGAAAATAATTAAGAAATCAATCTGTTTCCAAATCAACCCAATTTCAACTTGGACTTATTTAGCCTTTCGAGTGTAGGGCATTATGGGTCAGCCCTTAACCAGACCTAAAGTGGGTCTTTTTTTCCCACCTGTTTCTTTTCAACCCAAACTTATAACGATTTCGGTTCCAAAAAATGGCTTTTTATTTGAAAAACAGGTCCTCCAATTTGGCACCACTGTTGCGTTAACCATTATCGACGGCGGTTGATATAGGACAGCCGAACTTAAATTAAAGGGGTGGTGACTTATGAAGAAACTTCTCTCTCTCTCGGCCTTGGCAAATATCCTTCTACTGGGCCCTTGGGGCTGCGGCCACATGTCCAACATGACGGCCCCCGTTCTTAAAAGCTCCAGCAGCCAACAGGTGTCCACGGTTCCCAACCCATCCTATGCGGCGGCGTGGAGCCAAGCCGGGTCCGTCTCCTTTGGCAATCCCCAAGATGTGGCCGTGGACGAAAACAACAACGTCTACGTCACGGACGCGTACCTGGGAGAAGTTTTCAAGTTCGACTCGAATGGGAGACTTTTGGCCCAATGGGGCAACACTGGCGCCAACGCCTTAAGCGATCCCAACGGCATCGCGGTGGAAAACGGCAACATCTACGTGGCCGATTCCAGCAATGATCGTATCGTGGAATACGATCCCAACGGCAATATGCTGGCCCAGTTGTGCCCCGAAACCGCCGATGGTTACTACATGTTCGTCTTCCCCACCGGAATCTCTTTTGACCCGTCCGGCAACCTTTACGTGACGGACAACTCCGACCAGGTTTATCAATTCAATTCATCACTACAGTTAACCGCCCAGTGGGGCGCCAGCGGAACGGCCAACGGGGCCTTCAATTACCCCGTCGACTCGGTCGAGGACGGCTCGGGAAATATCTATGTCGTGGACAACAACTCCGATAACGTCGTCAAATTCAATCCGTCACTCAACAGCATCGCGACTTGGGGTCAAAGCGGCAGCCAAAACGGTCAATTCCAGGGTCCCAACGACGTCAAGATGGATTCCAATGGCAATGTCTATGTGGTAGATACCGGCAATGATCGGGTTGAAGTTTTCAACATCGATGGAACCTATGAAACCCAATGGGGAAATGTTTCCGGTTCTCAAGGCTTGAGTTGGCCTACGGGAATCGCCCTGGACTCCAACGGAAATGCCTATGTGGTAGACAATGGAAACAATCGGATCGTCAAATACACCCTGAATTAAGTTAAGCGAACCTAAAAAGGGCGGTGGAAAACACCGTCCTTTTTTTATACCGCCAGCCTTGGAGCGTCGCTCCACAGTCCTTCCAGGTCGTAATAAGCGCGGCTCTCTTCCTTGAAAACATGGACCACGACCTCCACGAAATCCAAAATCCACCAGCTATCATCCTTGGAAGGGTTGATGTAAACCGGCCCTTCCCTCTTCCCAAAAGCATCCTCCACACTTGAGACGAGGGCGGCCACGTGGGTGTTGGAAGTGCCGGAACAAATCACCATGAAATCCGCGTAAGAGGCAATGTTCCCGACATCTAAAACCTGTACATTGACTGCTTTTTTGTCCTCAAGGGCTTTCAGGATTTTGGGAAGAGTGGGGGAAACGGGAAGGGTCACGGGCCTGGCTTACCTGGGATTGGCTTTTACGTGCTGAATGGCCTTGGAAAGTTCCACAACGATGTCGGTCTTGAACTGTTGTTTCAATTCTTCGGCCCTCGTGTAAAGTCGCCCCTTCTCGGTCACCACGTACCGGGGCGGCAGGTGGTTGAGGGCAAAGGCTATCACATCCCATTGGGCCTTTTCATCCAATTCCAGCGACTTATAGGCGGGCTCGGTTAAAAGTTCCTCCAGGGCGTTTCTGACGGCCTCTTCCATGAAGTTGACAAGTTGCATTATCGCCCCCAGAAACAAGTCGGAAGTGTGAAGTTCACGGTTCTTTAAAGGTAAAGCTGCTGATTATGGATAAACTGCTCAACGACCTCTGGCACCAGATACTTGATACTCTTCCATTCCCGGACCCGGCGCCGGATGGCCGTGGCGCTGATATCCCATAAGATCAAATCCTCGATCAAAATCCGGTCCAACCATTCATGGACGGCGCCCTCCGACGTCAAAAAATGCCGGTGGAGGATCTTTTGCGCATCGTAGCCGGGGCGGGAAACCGCGATAAACCGGCACAGCCCTAGAATTTCACCAATGTTTTTCCAGGAGGCGATTTCTACCAGCATATCGGCCCCAATGATGAAGTAAATCTCCACATTGTCCCCGAAAAAATTGCGGAAATGCCGGATCGTATCGATGCTGTAGGACTTTCCACCCTTCTCCACTTCGTAGGTAGAAACGTCGAAACATGGGTTGCTAACGGTGGCCAAGTACGCCATCACCGACCTTTTGTGGGCGTCCACCAGGTCCGACGGGTCCTTGTGCGGGGGAAGAGCGGTTGGGATGAAGATCACCTTGTCGAGGTTGTGTTTAGCCCGCACTTCCTCGGCGATAGCCAAATGGCCATAATGGATGGGATTGAAGGTTCCCCCGAACAGCGCGACGGACTTCATCAGGAGTTGGGCTCGTCTGGGTCTTTGAGCAGGAAATTGATCATATCCCCGGTCAGTACTTCCGCGTCGCCGGTCTCGGAAGAGTCCGCGGGTGAAAGAGGCGCCATGGAGGTTGCGGTGGCGGCGGGAAGGGCGCCAGCCTTTTTGCTGGAGTCCGCCGGGACCTTGGCTTCCTTTTCCTCCTTGGGCGCGGCGGAGATCACCCTGCCCTTAGCCGCTTGGACGAGCCGTTCCAGTTCGTCCTTACCCAAACCGCTGGTGGCTGACACTTTCATCTGCTGCGTTTGGCCGGTCGCGACATTTTTGGCCGTGACATGCACGATGCCGTTGGAATCGATGGCGAAAGTGACTTCGACCTGGACCGTCCCGGCCGGGGCCGGCGGAAGGCCTACGAACGAGAAAAACCCCAGGGTCTTGTTGTTATTGGCCACCTTGGACTCGCCTTGGAGGACTTTCACGTTCACGGAGGTCTGCATGTCCTTGACAGTCGAGTAAAGCTTGCTCATTTTCGTGGGAACGGTAGTGTTGCGGGGGATGATCACGCTGAAGGTTCCCCCTAAGGTTTCAACGCCGAGGGAGAGGGGGGTGACATCCAGCAGCAGGGCGTTACGGACATTCCCATTGATAATTCCGGCCTGGATGGCGGCACCCAGGGCCACGGCCTCGTCGGGGTTGACCTTCGTGTTCGGTTCCTTGTTGAAGAACCGTCGAACGATGTCCCTGACTTTCGGCATACGGGTCATTCCGCCCACCAGGATGACATCGTTGAGGTCGTTAGGAGTCAGGTTGGCGTCCCGCAGGGCCTTCTTGCAGGGTTCCAGAGTCCTCTCGACCAGGGAGGCCACCATGGCCTCATAGTCTGCACGCGTCAGGTTGTAGGCAAGGTTGAGGGGTGTGCCCTCTTTTTTGGTGATAAAGGGGAGATTGATGTCCACGGCCGGCGCTGCGGACAAATCGCATTTCGCCCTTTCCGCCGCCTCCCGGAGCCGTTGCAGGGCCACCGGCTCCCGCCGCAAGTCCACCGCGTGGTCGGCCTGAAACTTTTCCAGGACCCACTGCATGATAGCCTGGTCGAAATCATCCCCGCCTAAGTGGGTGTCCCCGCAAGTGGCGAGAACCCGGTAAAGGCCGTTCAAAAGCTCCAGAATGGTGACGTCCAAGGTGCCGCCTCCCAAATCATAGACGGCGATTCTTTGGTTTTTCTTGGTATCGAAATCGTAGGCCAGGGCAGCCGCAGTGGGTTCGTTGATGATCCGCAACACCTCGAACCCAGCAATTTTGCCCGCATCCTTGGTGGCTTGGCGCTGGGAATCGTTGAAATAAGCTGGCACGGTGACGACTGCGTTCGTTATTCTTTCCCCCAGGCGGGCTTCCACGTCCTGTTTGATTTTTTGGAGGATGATCGCCGATATCTCTTCTGGGGACTTCAACTGGTCGTCCAGGCGGACACGGATATCTCCGTTCTCCGACCCCTCAATGGCGTAGGGGACCAGCGTCTTATCCTTCTGGACGTCTTCGTCGGTGATCTTCCGGCCAATGAACCGCTTGATGGAAGACACCGTGCCGTGGGGGTTTGTGACGGCCTGGTGCTTGGCGTCCAAGCCCACTAGCCAGGTCTTCTGGGAGGTGAAGGCCACGACCGAAGGGGTGGTGGAATACCCGTCCGAGTTCGGGATGACTTGAGGCTCCCCCCCGTTTAAGTAAGCCACGCAAGAATTTGTAGTTCCTAAGTCGATTCCAACCGCAGTGCTTTTATCCGCCATTCCAACCCCTATCCAAGTTCAAAGTCCGCAGTTCAAAGTGTTTATGATGCCTTTGTTTGGCTATGCCCAACAAAAACATACCATAATTTCGAATCTCACACGCCGAACTTAGATTTTATGTCTTGTCAGACTTTCTTGCCGTACACGAAACTCATAACGGTGCTGAGGGTTTTCTTCGCCTCATAGTCGCCCGGATTGTATTTAATGGCCCTCTCAAAACAGGCCACTGCATCCTTAAAACTGCCCTGGTAAGCGTACAAAATACCCAGATTATAATGGGCATTCACAAACCCCGGAATGAGCTTGATGCAGGCGACCCATTCGTGCTGGGCCTGGTTCCAACTATCCTTGTCCTCAAAAAAGGCGATGCCCTTTTTAAAATGCTCTTCGGCCTCGGTTTCTTCCTTGGATTTCATCATTTTCAAAAGGCCTTTTTTGACCCCGTAAAGTTCCCCGATCTCCCGCCGGACGTCGTTGCGTACCTGAAAATTATAGATTTCCCTTTTTTGAGGGTCGCTGAGGATATTGTAGGCCTCAACGATTTCCATGGTTTGTTCAATGGCCCAATCCGTTCGGGTCGGATTCCGGTCTGGATGGTGTTCGAAGATCAACTGCTTATAGGTGTCCTGGAGCTGGTTCAAATCAATGGGCGGGTAAAGCTTGAATATTTCATAATAATTCTTTTTTGCCATTGGCCTTGCCTCTTCCCTCTTGGCCGGTCCGGTAAACGCTGATTTTGCCAACTTCGTTGCATTTTAAACAGTTTTAGTTCCAAAGAAAACTTGTATTTATCAAGGTCGAGTACCGCTAACAAGCAATAACCCGGAAGAAAGCCAAATGCATCCAAATCCCTTTGATGATGAAAGTTCTTGAAAAGGGCTTTCCATAATTCTTTTGCGGTCCGATCTTCATGATTTCCTTCACGAATCGGCCCGGTCCATACGGGCCTTCTCGGAAGCTCCTTAAAAGAGGGGGTCGATCCTCACCATATTATCCTGGTGCACCACTTCCAGGGCCAACCCCGGGCCCAGCCTCTGGGAAACCTCGGAGGTTTTCAGTCCCTTGATCTGGTCAAGGTCGTGGGAGGAATAGTTGGAAATGCCTTTGGCGATCTCCCGTCCATCCAGGGTAGTGATGCGGACAATGTCCCCTTTGGCCCAAGTTCCATTAACTGTCCGCACGCCTGTGGGAAGAAGGCTCTTATGATGGTCCGTCAGGGCTTTGGCGGCACCCTCGTCCACCCGGATATCGCCCTTAGGCTTGCCACCCCAGGCCAGCCATCGTTTCCGGCTTGCCATTTTGGCGGGTGAAGGATGAAAGAAGGTGCCCAGCCTTTCCGCGTCCAGGATGCGGGTCAAAACCAGCCGGATGCCGCCGTTGGCGATGACCATGGGTATGCCCGATCGCATCATGGTCTTGGCGGCCTTGATTTTGGACAGCATCCCTCCGGTCCCCACCGAAGTGGAGGAACGGCCCGCTCCTTTTTCCAGCCAGTCTTCCCATTGGTAAACGTCGGAGATCAGCCGTGCCCGGGTGCTCAAAACCGGGTTTTCGGTGAAAAAACCGTCTTGGTCCGTCAAAAGGACCAGCAGGTCCGCCTCACACAAATGGCAGACCAGAGTCCCCAGCGTATCATTGTTGCCAAATCGTATTTCCTCCACGGCCACCGTGTCGTTCTCGTTGACGACCGGAACAATGTCGTGCCGGAACAGTTCCATAAAAGTGTTATGCGCGTTGGAATAGCGTCCCCGGTCCGACAGGTCCTCGCGCGTCAAAAGGATTTGTGCCACCCTCAGTCCAAAACGCCGAAAAGCGGTCTCGTAAGCATGCATCAGGCTGCTTTGGCCCACGGCGGCCAGGGCCTGGAGCTGCGCCATCTCCTTCGGACGTTGGCGGAATCTCAGCTCAAACAGGCCTGCCGCGATGGCGCCCGAAGTGACGATCACGCATTGGATCCCCCGTTTTTGCAGGGCTTGGACCTGTTGGGCCAGGTTCCTCAAAAACCGGGTGTGGATCCGCCGGCGCTTGGGATCGGTCAATAAGCTGCTGCCAGCCTTGACCACCACCCGCCTGACTTTGGAAAGCTGGGCCTTCCGGTCAGGCGCCATGGCGTCCTCCCGGGCTCTCGTCCCCGAAAACAAGCTCTTCACCGTCGCAATCAATGGTGTCCCCGTCCCGGAGGCCCATTTTTTTCAATTCCTTGAGCACGCCCATCCTTTGGAGGATTTTCTGGAACCGTTCCAAGGCATCCCAGCTGTTGAAGTTCGTCATGGCCACCCATTTTTTGATTTCTTCGCCCGTCACGTAATAAACTCCCTCCCTTTTCTCAATCTTGAAACGGGATTTTGCTTGATAAACCGCTTCGGGGACCGGCAAGGAATTTCCTTTTTTCTTCCGGGATTCGCAGAGTCTTTTCCAGACTTCTTCCAAGAACGGGGCCAGTCCCTCGCCGGTCACCGCCGAGACCGCCAGGATCCGCTCCCCTTTTTTCCTCAGTTTTTCCATCCACTTACGGTAATCCTGCCCGGAGACGGCATCCACCTTGGTCAGCACCAAAAGCTCGGGTACGGTGGAAAAAACCGGGCTGTGCTGTTGAAGCTCACGGCGGATGGTCCTAATCCTTGATTCCAGTTCTGAATACCGAGTGAGGGGCGCCACTTCCACTAAGTGTAGCAAAACTTGGGTGCGCTCCAGGTGCCTCAAAAACCGGATACCCAGCCCCTTTCCCTGGCTCGCTCCCTCGATCAACCCCGGAACGTCGGCCAGCACGAAACTGCGGCCCTCCGGGAGCCGGACCACCCCCAGTTGGGGTTGCAAGGTGGTGAAGGGATAATCCGCGATTTTGGGGCGGGCCTGGGTGACCCGGGAAAGGAGGGTCGACTTGCCCGCGTTGGGAAAACCCACGATGCCCACGTCCGCCAGGAGTTTCAGTTCTAGCCGGAGGGTCTTCGCCTCACCCGGTTCCCCTTTTTCAGCCAGCCGCGGCGCCCGCTGCGTGGAGGTAGTGAACGTGGTGTTGCCCCGGCCGCCCCTACCACCGCGGGCGATGAGGAACCGCATGCCGTCCCGGTCCATGTCCACGGCCAATTCCCCATTTTCGTCCCAAACCAGCGTACCCACGGGAACACGGATGGTCACCGACTCGGCGTCCTTCCCGTGCTGGTTCTTGCCCTTACCGTGCTCCCCATGGCGAGCGCGGTAAAGGGGCCGGTAGACAAAGTCCACCAGGGTGCCGACGTCCGTGCGGGCCTCCAAGAAAATGTCACCTCCGCGTCCGCCGTTGCCGCCATCCGGGCCGCCCCGGGGCACGTACTTCTCCCGGCGGAAGCTGACGCATCCATTGCCGCCCGCCCCGGCCTCCACGGTGATAGTCGCCTCATCGATGATCATCGCTGTCTGCCCTCATTTGCCCTAAAACAAAAAAACCCCGCCCAAGGGCGGGGTTTTTCCCGGCAAGCCGGCTTAAGTCTGCTGAGGCTCGATGCTCACCTTTTTTAGGCCTTTTTTGAACTCGCGAAAGGTCACAAGCCCCGAAACCTTAGCGAAAAGGGTGTCGTCCTTGCCCACGCCCACGTTTTGGCCCGGTTTGTACCGCAGGCCCCTTTGGCGGATCAGGATGCTCCCAGCCGTCACGAAATTACCGCCGAAGGCCTTGATGCCCAACCGCTGGCTGTGGCTATCGCGCCCATTGCGGGTGGAGCCACCCGCTTTATGCTGACCCATGACAACCTCCAAACAAAACTTTACATGAACTCAAAACCAAAAAATCAAAACTTAAACCGTTCGTTTACTCCGTGAGGATTTTCTCAATCGACACGGTGGTGAACTGGGGGCGGGACCCCTTGGTCCGCATGGTGTTTTTACGGCGGCGGTAGCGGAACACCCGTATTTTTTTCCCCTGGGTGGCGCCCATGATTTTTCCGGTGACCTTAATGCTTTTGACCTCGCTTTGCCGCACCCGCAATTGGCCTTCGTTTTCCAGCATCACCACATGGTTGAACTCGATGGGATCCCCGGGATTGCCTTTAAGGCGGTTTACCTTGATCACGTCCCCCTCGGAAACCCGGTATTGTTTCCCGCCGGTTTGAATCACTGCGTACATGACTTCCTCCTGAAGAATTCGGCCCCAAGGCCGCAAAGAGGGTAGAGTTTATTCATCCGCACCTGCCTTGTCAAGCATCCGCCGCATTGGGTAGTGTCTCAGTTTAGAGGTTAAGCCGTCATTGGGAGGCACAGCCCCAATCGGGGCGGTTTGGGCCAGGCTTGTGGTAGTTGGCCTAAATTCGGCCAACCATCCTGGGGCCAAAGCCCCAGGACAATCTCATCAATATCCCGAAAAAAACCTGAGATTCCGATGTCGCAAATCAAGCCTA
>JASHQZ010000095.1 GCA_030038835.1 candidate division FCPU426 bacterium | reverse complement strand
GACCGTGACCACCAGGTAATAAAGCCCGTCAGCCAGGGGATTCCCCCAATCGTCCTCCATCCGTACCGTCAAGGGGCCGTAGGGCATCGAGGAGCGGTCTTGTTCCTGCACCTTGCGGAAAGCCACGGTGAAAACTTGGACCTTCACGTCCGCCACTCCGCTGTAGGACGCCGGCATCACGCTCACGGGCCCTCCGCTGGAGGGGTTGGGGTAAACCACCAGGGAGGATTGGGCCGGGGGCGTGGACGTCGGCGTGGATGTGGAAGTGGCCGAGGCCACCGTCACCGTGGCCCCCGTCACCGGCAGGCCGCTGAAAAGCACCGCCTCCCCGTTGCTGCCGCTCGCCCCGCTCACGCTGAAGTTGTAGGTGCCGCTCGCGCCCGATCCCAAGCTCACCGTCAGCGCAAAGGTCACGCTGGAGGACGGGGCCAGGACGTCGCTGAAAGTGAAGGTCGCCGTTGTCCCCGAGAAGGAGGCCGTGGCCACTGTTACCCCGTTATTTAACAAGGTCGCCCCCGTGACGTCCCCGCTGTTCCCCCCCGAAGGCACCGACAAGGTCAGCCCGGTGAGGGTCACCGCGGTGCCCGCGGGGCTGGTGAAGGCCACCTGCTCCACTGCCACGTTGGAAGCCCCGGGCATCTGGCTGGAATTCGCCGTGCTGGCCCCTTGCGAGACCTGGACCGTTTCCGGCGTGGGATCGATCGTGGGTGTAATCGTCGCTGTAAAAGTCGGGGTAAAGCTGCTGGTGGGTGTGGCCGACATCGAACTGGTCGGGGTTAAAGTTACCGTATTGACGGAGGTGGGCGTGGCGGTGGAGGACGCGGTCAGGGTCACCGTCAGGGTGGCCGTGGAAGTGGCCGTCGAGGTCGCCGTATGGGCAAAAGTCGGCGTGGCGGTGGAGGACGCCGTGGATGTCGTCGAGCTGGTAGGCGTGGAAGTGGCCGTCGAAGTCGCCGTACTGACGAAAGTCGGCGTCCCCGTGGAGGTGGCCGTCAGGGTCACCGTCAGGGTGGCCGTGGAAGTGGCGGTGGAGCTGGCGGTCTTGGTTGGGGTCGTTGAGGGTGTAGCTGTCGAAGTCGAGGTAAGGGACTGCGTAGGCGTCATGGAATCCGTGAGCGTGGGCGACGACGTGGGCGTGGCCGTCGCCGAAGACGTGGCCGTCAAGGTGGGCGTGCCCGAAGGCGTCAAGCTGGGGGTCGGGGTGTCGGTGGGGATGGTCCCGGTGGCGGTGGGCGTCGAGGTGCCGGTAGTCGTGGGGGTTTGGGTGATGGTGGCCGTGGGGGTCAGGGTGGGGCTGCTGGTGGGCGTGGAGCTGGCGGTGGAAGTAGCGGTTTTGGTCGGGGTTGTAGAAGGCGTCGCCGTAGGCGTCGAGGTAAGGGACGCCGTAGGCGTCATCGCGTCCGTGAGCGAAGGTGACGACGTAGGCGTGGCCGTAGTCGAAGCCGTGGCCGTGTGGGTGAGGGTCGCGGTGGGCGTCAAGGTGGCGCTGTTGGTAGGCGTAGAAGTGGGCGTTGCCGTACCGGAGGCGGTGGAAGTCGGCGTCGCGGTAGGGGATACCGTGGGTGTCATCGAATCCGTGGAAGTTGAAGAAGCTGTATTGGTGGCCGAACCGGTCGCCGTGGCGGTGGCTGTCCTGGTCGGCGTATTCGTGGCAGTAGTAGTGGAGGAATTGGTGGCGGTGAAGGTATTGGTGACAGTGCTGGTGGCTGTGGACGTGGGAGTAAAGGTATCGGCAGCTGTGTTAGTGGCGGTGCCGGTGGCCGTGGAGGTGGCGGTAAAAGTATTGGTGGCGGTCTTGGTGGCCGTGGAAGTCGGCGTGGAGGTGTTGGTGGAAGTATTCGTGGGCGTGCTGGTAGGGGTGCTGGTTTGGGTCGGCGTACTGGTATAGGTCGGGGTGGGGGTGTTGCAAATGACCGTGACGGCGATGGTGTTGCTGGTCACCGGGCCTCCGCCGGACCAGACGGCCGCGCCGTAATCACTCACCACTTGGCAGGAATCGGTGGAGGAATTGTAGGAATAAGCCACCACGTCAAAATTGATGGGGACGCAATCCCCGCCGGGCAGGTTGCTGACCACCCAGGTAATGGGGAAGCCGGAGGTGTTCAAGGGGTCGATGGTGACCGGCGTTCCATTCACCGTCACGGACCACTGGCTGTAATTGGGCCCGTCCTGGTCCCAGCTCAGGGGGTTGACCACGTTGTCCACCACCGTCACGCTGTTGGCCGTGACCGATCCCGATCCGTTGCACACCGTGATGGTCATGGGGATGGGGGTTCCATTTTCGGGATAGTTGGAGGTGGGTCCGCCGGTGGTCTTGGTCAGGGTGATTTTGGGCGGCACGGTCGTGGACGTGGGGGTGGAAGTGGGTGTGATGGTATAGGTCTTGGTGGGGGTACCGGTAGGGACCGGTGAGCCCGCCGAGCAGGTGGCCACGGGAGTGGCCAGGAAGGTCGAAACGGCCGACCCCCAGCTGGTGGCACTCCAGGTCCAGTTCGAGAGCAGGTTGGGGCAGGAGTTGTCGGTCATGGACCAGGCCGTGCAGCCCACGATGCCCGTCGTGGTCACGGCCCAGCCTGAGGAGCCGACCATGTTGGTGTCGAAGGTGGAATCATCGGCATTACAGCTGGTCTCGGGGCCATATTCCCCTATGAAGACCGGATAACCGGCCAGGAGGGTGCTGGGAACTTCCGAATCCCAGCTCACCGGCGCGTCCCCGTCGTTGCTTCCATATAAATGGGCCGCAAACATGACCCCATTGCCCGTGTTGGTCACCGAGGAAGCCGGCAGGCCGTTCAGGTTGGCGCACCAATGGAGGCCTCCCATGAGGCAAACGTTGTTGGCCCCGGTGGCGCGCACCGCGTTCAAAAGCGCCTGCATTCCGGGCGTGGTGAAGGACGCGCCGGAAAGCGTCCCGCCGTTGAGCCATGTGTTATACCCGGACGTATCAGTGACAGGAGGGTCATCGTTGTTCTGGTCATAAGGCTCGTTGTAGAGGTCAAAGATGACCGCGGAATTGTTGGCGTAGGCCGCGGCCACCGAGCTCCAAAAGGTGACGGCGTTGGCGTCCGCCATGGGCTGCTGGCCCGTGGATTCCCCCCATCCGCTCCCGCAGGGGGTGGAGGCCGTGGAGGAAGTTCCCGACCAGTGCAGGTCCAGGATGACATAGGCGTTTTCGGAGGAGCAGAAACTGACGATTTGGCTGACCGAGGCCTGGTAGGTGGCGGCGGAGGGCGGGCTTTCGTTGTTGGAATTGCCGCAGCCGAACCAATAGTCCTGGTTCAAGGGAAGGCGGATGATGCCGGATTTCCATCCGGTCACCGCTTCCTGGGCCACCTCCAGGGAACTGCCCCCGTCGCCGTTCGGAGGCCCATAACCCGTCGGCGAAAACTCCAAACCATCCACGTCCACTCCATCAAAATGAACCGTGCAGCCGCTGGAGGTTTGGAGGTGATTACCTGACACATCGAGGGAGGGTGGAGCGGCTTGAAGCGGAACCGCTCCAAGTGCTAAAAAGAGTGCAAGCAGATATCGATCATTAAACCGGTTTAACTTTTTTTGAAAAAACATTTTCGGACTTAGAAAGGAATAAAAAAACTGAAAAAAAGACGATTTCTTCCCTGAATCGGATACTAAAATCTTATTTAAAATCGTTTTTAGAGAAATTTTCATAAAAATGTTTTTAGTTCCAGCCTGAATTAGTGGATTATTAAATTTTACTACTTCCTGAAAAAGTTTCAAAAATTTACCAAGTTTTTAACCCTTTTTAGGTTGTCAACTTTATTTATCGTTAAAACGAAATTGAATATCTCTCCTGGGTTCCGCCTTTTCCAATTGTTTTCTTCCCGGATTACGGCTAACAAAGAGTCGTTTGCCGCTGTTTCAAACCCTTGGGAGGATCGAACATGCCTGAGACATTTTTCATTACGGGAGCCAACCGCGGAATCGGTTTGGCCCTTACCCAAGTTTTACTAAGCCAGGGCGAAAGGGTTTTCGCCGCCTGCCGCGAACCCCAAAAAGCGGAGGAACTCAAGGCGCTCCAAAAAAGCTATTCCGGCGCCCTGGAATTGGTTCCCTTGGCGGTGGATTCGGACTCGTCCGTGGCCGCCGCCTTCAAGGCGGTTTCAGGGAAGACCCAGCACCTGGACTTGGTCTTCAACAATGCCGGCATCCAATCCCAGCCCTACGACGCCCACTTGGAGCAAGTGGAACTTTCAAAAATGCGGGAGGCCTTTGAGGTAAACACCCTGGGCCCTTTGAGGGTCGCCCGGGCTTTCCTGCCCTTATTAAGGAAGGCCACGAACCCGAGGATCGTTAACATGACCTCCGGCCTGGCTTCCCTTTCGGGCAAAAGCGAGGGCGCCTTTTATCCCTACGGCGTTTCCAAGGCGGGCTTGAACATGCTGACCCGCACCATGGCCTTTGACCTGCAGGGCGAAAAAGTAGTGGTTGTCTGCCTGGATCCGGGCTGGGTAAAAACCGATATGGGAGGCCCCAACGCCCCGTTGAAGCCGGAGGAATCGGCCGCGGCCATCGCCAAGACCATCAAGGGCCTGACGATGAAACAGACCTCCCTTTTCCTTTATAACGACGGGAAAGAACTGAAATGGTGAGGGACTGTGTGTGAATTATCCCCCTTTTCGGAAACGGGTACGGGGGATTGGGTTGAACATTCTCAAGGCTAAATCCCTCTCAATCGCCCTTTTTCAAAGGGGGCGGTTTGCGATTAAACTGTCCCTATGAAACTTCATTCCCCGCTTTGGTTTCTTCTTTTCACGGCTTTATTCGTTGTCCAAATCCTCCCCCGCCTTTGGGGCGATTCGCTCACCAACGACGAACCCATGGAACTCACCAATGGTTACTTTTATTGGACCCATGGCGACGTCGTTTCCCACGCCCATCACCCGCCCTTTTTCAAGGCCCTCGAAGCCCTGCCCCTGCTTTTCCTCCACTTGAAGGAGCCGACGGGTTCCAGCGACGCCTTGGACCGTGCCTACAAGTTTTGTTTCCGGGATAACCTCGGTCAATTAGGTGCCCTGACCTTCCTGGGCCGCTTATCGTCCCTCCTCTTGGGGTCGGGCCTCGGTTTCTTGCTCTTCAAGATGACCCGCGCCGAACCCCTGCCGGTCCTTGGGGCAGCCTTGGGCCTTTGGGCCTTCGACCCAACCTTTTCGGCTTTTTCCGCCCTGGCCATAGCCGACGTGCCCTTGGCCTTTTTCTTCCTGGCCGCCCTCCTGGCCTTCACGCGGGCCCAGGAAGGCAATTCCTGGAAATCCCCCCTGGCCGCCGGCGTTCTTTCAGGCATGGCGGTCACTTGCAAATTTTCGGGCCTGGTTTTATTGCCCGTTTTTTTGGTTTTGGACTTTTCGCTCTTCTTCTCGCGGCCTTCGCGTCCCGGTTTATCGCCCTCGGCCAATGGCCAAGGGGTGAGCGGTCGAAGTTTCATAAAAAGATGGCTTGGGGGCCTGGTGGGGTTCGGACTTTGGGTGTTCCTGGCCTACCTGCCCGGCACGCTCTGCCTTCCGGATCACCTCTTTCCTTTCCATTACTTCTGGAACGGTTTCCAGGAAATGGCCCACTACCAAGGCCACCCGGTTTACTTCATGGGTCAAGTGGCCCGGACCAACCATTGGGCTTACTTCCCAACGGCTCTCATGCTGAAAACCCCTCTTCCCTTTTTAATCTTGCTGGCCGCTGGCTTCATCTTGATGGTTTCTCGAAAAATCCGGCTTCCCCTTTGGCAATGGATGCCCGGCGTGGTTTTTTTCGCCGCCATGATCCCCACGCAGGATTTGGGGGTCCGCTATCTCCTGCCGGCCTACCCTTTTTTCATGATCGTGGCTTCAAAAGCCTTCGGCTGGCTTTGGGAAAAAACGGGGGAAAAACAGCTGTGGAAGACGGCCCTCGCCGGCCTGGGGATCTTCCAGGCCGCGAGCGTGGGGCTGAATTTCCCCCATGCCATTAGTTACTTCAACGAACTGGTGACGCCCGAAAGGAAATTTTTCTGGCTGGGGGATTCCAACCTGGATATCAGCCAGGACTTGAAACGGCTGGCCGAAACGGCCAGGCAAAAGGGGTGGGGGAAGCTCAAGCTGGCTTATTTGGGCGGGGTGGATCCTTCGGCTTACGGCCTCTCTTGGCAGCCTTGGCGGGAGGGGGATTTGGTGAAGCCCCGGCCGGGAGAGGTTTACGCCGTGAACGCGAGCTTTTTCCAATTGGCTCCGGCTTTCTACCCAAGCACCCTTTCCATCGCCACCGACTGGCTGAGCCAGGAAGCCCCCACGGGTAGGATCAACGACACCTGGTATTACTTCGAAATCCCCGGCAAGCCCGAACCCGGGCTGGGAGGCTATGTCGATTCGGTCCCCTTCCAGCAAAGCCGGGGCTATGCCCCTTTGGATGCCGGCCCCTAAAAAGCCAACCGGTTTGCCTTTGGCCCGTTTCCTCCAAATCCATATCCCTTTTTTACAACCTCTCCCAATCAAGGCCAAGGGCATTCAACGGAGCACGATCAGCTTCAGGATGGTTCTGCCCTGGGGCGTCTGGACCGCCACGTAATAAAGCCCGTTGGCCAGGGGCACGCCTGCCTTGTCGGTCAAGGGGAGGGCGATGTCCGTGGTGCCCGCGGGCAGGTCCGCTTCGGTCATCATGTTTACTTTCCGGAAGGCGGTGGTGTAAACGGACAGGGTGACTTGGCGGGCGGGTGAGGGCAGGGTCAGCTGGAGGGTGGCGGGGCCCGGGCCATGAACCGGGTTGGGGAAAAGGAGGGCCGGGATTTTCGTAACCGGAGTGGAGGTCGGCGGCGCGGTGGTGGAAGGATTGGGGGTAGGCGTAAAAACGGAAAGGCTGGCAGGGGTACTTGATGGCGTAGCCGTCAACGTATTGAGAGGCGTAAAAGTCGGGGTCGAGGTGGGCGTGGAAGTTCCTGTCAGCGTGGGAGTCGGCGTGAGGGTCATCGTAGGCGGTGGAGTGGCGCTGGCGGTGGGGGAAAGGGTATTCGTACCGGTCGGGGTCGCCGTCCCCGAAGAGGTGTTTGACGGTGTCCCAGTCGATGTTAATGAGGCCGTTGGAGTCTGGGAGGCTGTCGCGCTGGCCGTCAACGTTGAAGTAACCGTGGGGGTGGGGGAGGAAGTGGCGGTGGCGGAAGAAGTCGAAGTGGCGGAATAGGTGGGTGAAGGCGTGAAAGTGGGGGTTGTCGTCCCAGTCGGGGTGCCGCTGGCGGTGAGGGACGGTGTCCCAGTGTCCGTGGAAGACGCCGTGGGTGACTGGGAGGCTGTCGCGCTGGCCGTCATCGAAAGGGTGGGACTGCCGGTGGCCGTGCTGGACGCTGTGGCAGTTCCGGAGCTGGTCGGGGTCAAGGTCACCGTGAAAGGGGGGGTGCTGGTCCCCGTGGATGTGGCGGTCTTGCTTGCGGTGGAGGATGCCGTCCCAGTAGCCGTCAAAGAGGCGGTTGGAGTCCCCGAAGGAGTGCTGGACGGCGTGGCCGTCAACGTAGGGGAGGTTGTCGCGCTGGGCGTCGTCGAATCGGTGGGCGTTCCCGAGGCCGTGGCCGTGGAAGTACCGGTCGGGGTGAAGGTGTCCGTTTTTGTCGGGGTGGAGCTAGGTGAGGCCGTTGGGGTTGCGGAATCCGTCGATGTGCCACTGGAGGTGGGCGTTTCAGTGGGGGTTAGGCTGGGGGTGGAAGTGGCCGTGGGGGACAAGGTGTTGGTGGGGGTGGTAGTAGCCGTCGCCGTAGGCGTGTGGGTGGGCTGGGTGGGGGTTGGCGTGGCCGTGGGGGGGCAGCTTCCGTTGATGGACACTGAGTAGGAATTGCTGACAAAGGGAACGCCGGCGGTCCGTAATTCAATGCCCGCCTCCACCGCGGCCAGGTACCAGGTGTCGCTGATATAGCCCCGGGACAGGGCGTCGTTGAAAAAGGCCATCAGGTTCAGGTTGTTGACCGAAGTGACGTTGGAAGTGATTTGGTAGGACATGTAGGTCCAGCCCAGGGTCGAGGAGGGCGTTTCATAGAGGTTCCAGGTGTAGCCCGCCAGGGACAGGTCCGTGGCCGCGGTCACTGAGTTCGCGGGCAGGTTCAGGTCGCCCATGTAGTTAAGCCAGATCATCAGCTCCGCTCCCCCGGCGAATCCCCCGCTGTCGTCGGCGCAGGTGGGTTGGGAGGCTGGGGCGAACCAGATGTCGTAGGCGATATCGTAGGAATTACCCGAGG
>JASHQZ010000094.1 GCA_030038835.1 candidate division FCPU426 bacterium | reverse complement strand
CTGGAACCCGCGCCCCCCATGCCCCTGGTGCTGGTCAAGCCCGCGGCCGGCCTCTTAACCCCCGCCGTCTACCAGTCCGGCAAGGCCCTTTTCAGTTCCGGGGAAAGGACGCGGCTTTTCCGGAGCCTCCTGCGCGAAAAGAATTTGCCCAAAATCGCCGGTTCTTTGTTTAATAGCCTGCAACCTGCGGCATTCGCCCTGATGCCCGAGGTGGAGGGGATCAAGTCGCGGCTGATGCAGGCGGGCGCCCTGGGGGCCCTGGTCTCGGGAAGCGGGCCCACGGTTTTCGCCGCCGCCCCCAACAAGGCGGAGGCGGAAAGGATCGCCGCCCAAATGGAAGGCGAGGGAAGGACGGTTTTCGTCACCCAAACCGTCCCCACGGGCGTTGAAGTATTGGAATTAAAATAATCCCCCTTGTCATCTGGGAATGGAAATGAAACCCATCAACTCCAAAAACAAAAGCCGCCCGATCCTTTGGGCCGCCTGGACGGCCCTGGCCGCCCTCCTGGCCGGGGGCCTTTATGTCGTCTACCAGGTGCTGCCCGAAAAGGTGGCCCAGGGCATCGTGGCCCAGGCCCAAGTCCGCAAGCCGATCACGGAGACCCCCAAGGATTACGGCATCCCAGGCTACCAGGACGTTTCCTTCGTCACCTCGGACGGCGTGACCCTTTCGGGCTGGTGGATGCCGCTCCCGGCGCGGAAAAAAAACCTGGGAACCATCCTCTTCTCCCACGGCGTCTTCAAGAACCGCCAGCAGGTCCTGGGCCGGGCCGTGTTTTTATGGAACCTGGGCTACCAATGCCTGCTTTTCGACCTTCGGGGCTGCGGTGAAAGCGGCCCCAGCCCGGTCTCCGGAGGGGTTTCGGAGGCCAACGACTATTTGGCCGCGGAAAAATTCCTGGAAAGCCGCCATGAGCTGGGGAAACCCGTGGTCTTTTTCGGCTTTTCCCTGGGGGCCATGAGCGCCCTGCGGGCGGCGGTGGGGGATTCCAACCTGGACGCGGTCATCGCCGACAGCCCCCTGGCCAACCTGAAATCCTACGTTTCCCGGCGCACCATCGGGGGCGCCTTTACCTCGCTGCCGGGGTTCCTGGGGGCATGCCTCAAGGATTACGACCAACTGACCGGCCTCACCCTCACCGAAAAGGACCTGGACCTGACGCCCGTGGTGGAAAAGCTCAACCAGCCGCCCGTGCTTTACATCACCGGGGAAGGCGACGACCTGGCCAAGTCCGACGAGGTGCGCCGACTCTTTGAGAATACGCCCGCCCCACACCGCAGGCTGGCCTATATCCCCGACGCGGGGCACGAGGAAACCTTCAAGAAATTCCCGGTCATTTACGAGAAGGTGGTTACGGAGTTTTTGACGGATTTAAGGAACGGCTTCCCCAAGCCGGAGGACGGGTCGGCGAAACAAGACGCAAAGAAGCCGGGGGTTCAAAATTAAACTTAACCTCCCTTTCGGGGGGCTGGGTTTAATGGGCCCGTTCGACTCACTACGCTCGCTCAGGGCCTATCCGCTGCCTATATTTGGGCGAAGCCCATGAGTAAACCCTGCCAGCCATTTTCCCTTGGAAAATAATGGCAGGGTGCATCGAATGGCTGGGGCGGTAGGATTCGAAGCTAAAACTTCTACCTGCCCCTTGTGCCTCAAACATTTGGAATTATATAGGCTTCTTGCTCGTTTAGCTCACAAGAGCATCAACTAAACCAACCTATGATTTTGATGTGTTTTGAATCGTTATGTCCTTGTTTGAGGTCGAAAGGGTAGACGAAAGATAGATGGATTGACTACGGTTAAGCCTCGCCCACACCCACCATCTGTTCACGCAACTTCGCGATGTCCTTCGTGGGTGTGCCGCCGAAGAAGCGTCCATATTCCCGGCTAAATTGAGAAGCCGAAAGATATCCCACCTGTCGGCTGGCGATGCCCGCATCCTTGACCTCCGAGAGCATGAGCCGACGGGCTTCTTGCAGGCGCAGGACCTTTTGGAACTGGAGCGGACTCATGGAAGTAACGGCCTTGAAGTGCATGTGGAAGGTGGAAACACTCATGTTGGCCAGTTTGGCCAGCACTTCGGTCTTGATGGGATGGGAGAAATTGGACTTTATCCAGGCAACCGCCTTGGCCACGCCGTTCACGCCCGAATCCTTCAGGCCCATCTGGGCCGTCCTCGGGCCGATGGGACTGCGCAAAACGCGGATCAAGATCTCATCAACCACTAAGGGGCCTAAAAGCTCGACTTCGCCGGCTTGGGATACCAACTCCAGTAGGCGGATGCCTGCGTCCTGCACCTTGTAGTCGGCCTCGCCCAGGTAAATGGCCCGGCTCTCCCGGACCGGCGGAATTCCCTTGGGGTAGACCCGCAAGGTCAACTCGGCAATCTTCTGGGGAGTCAGGTCGAGCCGGAGGGCCAGAAAGGGTTCGGCGACACTGGCCTGCGTGATCTGGAAGGTCGCCGGAATATCCACCGAGAAAACGATCATCTTCGTAGAATCGTAGACAAAAACTTCATTGTCCAGCATGACGCTCTTGGCGCCCTGGGCCACGACGCATAAGGCCGGTGTGGCCAAGCCGTGCGCCACACCGCTGTTCACCTTGGACCGGCGGATGGCGTGCACTCCGGGGATCTTGGTCTCAAAACAACCGTCGTAGGGCGCGTAGGTTTTGATCAACTCCGCCAG
>JASHQZ010000093.1 GCA_030038835.1 candidate division FCPU426 bacterium | reverse complement strand
ATATCCAACAAAGAAAATGAGGGCCAAACTAATCTGGTGCCTTTTGCTTTTCGTTTTGGCTCTTTTATCAAAGCCCATGGCCGTCACGCTCCCCTTCGTATTCCTTATCCTGGACTATTGGCCCTGCCGGCGCCTCAGCCGTGGATGGGCCCCGGCCCTGTGGGAAAAGGCGCCCTTCTTCGCCCTGACCTTGGCGTCGGCCGCGGTGACTTTTTTCACCCACGAAAAAACCTTTCCCTACGCCCGCAGCGGGGTGGAATGGTATTGGCTCCTGAACGCCTTCCGGTCGGTCGTTTTTTACATTTTAAAAATGGCCTGGCCCTCGGGGCTGGCGGCCTACTATCCCTTTCCCCCCAGCCGTACCCCGGGTTATCTACTGGAGGATTTCAGCGCGGTGGGGCTGACCCTGGCGGCTTTTTATTTTTTCTTCCGGCTGCGCCGGAAAGCTCCCTATCTTTGGGCGGCCTGGCTTTATTACCTCGTCACCCTGGCGCCGGTTCTGGGCCTCATCCAAAGCGGCTCCCAGGCCGCGGCCGACCGCTATACTTATTTGCCCAGCCTTGCCTTTTTGCTGCTTGCTTCGGCGGCGGCCGCGAAATGGGTTTCCTACAACCCCACTCTTTATGGGGCGCTTTCCCTTTCGGCGGCAACCGTTTTGGGATTCCTGACCGTGGGGCAAATCGGAACCTGGCGGAACACCTCGGCCCTCTGGGAAAGGGTGACCCAGGTTTACCCGGACGAGAATCCGGACGCCTATTCCGGGCTGGGCATGTCCTACATCAAGGCCCACCGTTACGATGAGGCCCTGGATGCCTTCAGCCGGGCCGCGTCGATCCCTCCCCCCCTTGAGCGGACCTTCGAGGGCCTGGGGACGGCCCTGGCCTATAAGGACCAGTTCCCGGAAGCCATCAAAGCCTTCGATTACGCCCTGACCCTGGATCCCCAGGCCACCGGGCCCCGCGCCGAGCTTTGGCGCGTTTACGAAAAGCTGGGGCGGCACGGGGAGGCCATCGACCAAATGAAGGAGGCGATCCGTTTGGAGCCGGGGACGGCGCTGTTCCAGAATAATTTGGGGGTGAGCTACGGTTTTCTCAAACGATACCCGGAAGCCGAGGCGGCCTTCGCGAAAGCCCACCGGTTGGACCCGGGAAATTCCGAATACCTGGTCAATCTCGCCACCATTTGCCAGTGGGAAGGGAAGACCCAGGAGGCTTTGGAATGGTACTGGAAAGGGATCGCGGGGGATCCGCGGGAACCCCTTTACGACCTCAAGATGGGGGACCTGTATTTATCCCAGGGAAAGAAACAAAAGGCCTTTAACTGCCTCCAAAAGGCGTGGGAACTCCATCCCACGAACCCGAAGGTGACCCGGCAGATCGGGGAAGATTTTGAGGCATTGGGAAAAGAGGATTTAGCCTTGGAGTGCTTCGCACAGGCCCAAAGGCTCGCCGCCACTGAAAAGGGCCTACCGCCGCCCGGAAAGGGCTCCCAATAATTTGAATCGAGTATCACGATAAAAAAATTCAATTTCATGGTGATCGACTAAAAATAGCACTTTATTTGGCCTTTTTAAGAAATAAATTTTCCCGTTAAACTTGCATGCAGAGGCAAGTTACATAAATTTGTCTTGATCGATCTAAATAAAAAGATATCATTTTTTGGCATTTGAAATTAAATCCTAAAAATTATCTTATTTATGAAAATAATAAAGACCTTATCAAAAATTTTCTTATGGCGGAAGGTTGTTCTCCTTTTGCCGGCCGTGCTTTTTCTTTTTTTCCCTCCGGCCCCTCCGGCTTCGGCCCAGTGTTTGAGCCAACTTTGTTTGGGCACCCAACCCACTCCTTTCCCCACCACCTGCCAAGGCAACGGGCTGAAATGCACCGACCGCAATGCCAACCAGTGCACCGTGGCGTGCTCGGGGGGGAATCTTTTTTCCTGCAACACGACCTCCATCACCCAGGAAAACAGCTCCACGACCAACGACCTCCTCGCGGTGGACAGCTGTTCGACTTCCGTTTCCCAGTTGGTGGTGGGAAAGAACGGAACCTTGCTCACGAGCCCGGACGGGGCGCACTTCACCCCCGTAAACCTCCCTTTTTGCGCGCCGCCGGCCAGCAGCAGCTCCCCCTACAATGCCGATTATCATTTCTGCATCTACGACAACAACCAATTGCTTCTCGAATACGTCAACCCAACGACGGTGGACCCCTTCTCCGGGCTCCCGCCTTGCGGTTCCTTGGGCACCCTGGCCAGCCCGAAACTCGATCTCCAAGTTTACTGCTCGGAAACAGGAACCCAGGACCGGCGTTGGAAAATAAAAATTATCAATGAAGGGACGGCCCCCATCACCCTGGCCAATCTTTCGATTCGGGCTTGGTTCGACCAATCGGGGCAGGTTTACACTTTGTGGTCCGGGAGCAACGGCACCATCCGGAATTCCAGCGGGGACACGGTCGCCACCTTGAATCCCACCGCCTCCGCCCAAACCCAGGCTGAAGCCGTAACCTTCACCCCCACCTGCACCGCGGATTCCACCCATATCGCCAACCAACAAGGGACCTTCTCCTTATCTTGGGCGAATGCCTCCGACGACGTCATTCCCGTCGGCGGTGAAATGGACGGGCTGGAGATGTGGGCCACCCGTTGCGGCAGCACCTGCGGCAATTGGGACACGCCGGTGTTGGATTACTCCCAGTGCGATTCCGGCACGGAAGTGGATTACACGGCCGTGGATATCGTGAATTGCAACCAGGCCTACATCGCCACCAGCAACGGCTGTGTGATTTTTTGCTCGAATCTTTCCGCCCTCATTTCCTCGGGGAACACCAGTTCCTGCCGGGTGATCAAGGGCGGGTCGGTATGCCCCAGCAGCACCACGGCCCTGAACTGCGTGGAGGTCGTGAACAACAACTGGCTCCTGATCGGAGGCGCCGACGGATTGTTCGAAATTTCGAGCTTCCCTCAGAACACCTCCGCCACCTGCGCCTCCTTCACCCCCTGTTCCTTCAGCGACGGAACGGTTCCCTCGGGCAGCATCAACGCCATTGAGCAGATCGACTCGGGACAAATCGTGGCGGTCGGGAGCAACGGCCAGGTTTTTTATTCCACCGATTCCACCAGCCCCCCGGTCTTTACGTCCCCCCAGACCGGCATTCCTTCCACCGAAACGCTTTATTCGGTGGACGGAACCAACCCCAACAACATCGTCATAGGCGGGGACAACGGACAGGTTTATACCTATAGCGAACCGACGGGATCGTCCTGCAACCAAACGGTCATGGGAACCTCCAGCAACAACAAAGGGGTGGCCATCACCACGAATTCAAGCGGCCAGTCCGGGATCATCGTCATTGCGGCCGAATTCAACCCCTGCCCGGCCCCGCCCTTCACCCCGACGCCGAGCCCGACGCCCAGCAAGACGCCCACGAAAACGCCCAGCCCCACGCCGTCGCAGACCCCAACGGCCACCCCGAGCCCCAGCCCCACCCCGACCAAGACCCTTACTCCCACCCCTTCTTTAACGCCTAGTTTTACTCCCAGCCCCAGTTTTTCGCCGACTTTTTCACCCACCCCGACTCCTACCTGCCTTGTCCAAATCCAGGCCCCCACCCCGGTGGGTGAAACCGTCGCGGCGGGATCGCCGGTAACCGTCCTTTCCTTCACCCTGTCCGGAAATTGCACGGGCCCGGTGTCGCTCTATATTCCGTTCACCTGCACGGGCAATGTGTGCTCCAACGTCCAGGGCTGGGAAATCTACGGTCCGGGGGGCCCGGTGGAGGGAGGGCCCTTCAACGGCGCCATCACCGGGACGGGTTTGACCAACGGCACCTACCAGCTGGTTTTGGGGTTGGGAGGAGGGGCCCAGGGAACCCTCCAAGGCGGTATTACGGGCGGAGGCGGCCCGGGGGGCATCATCGGCCTTCCCATCACGGGGAACCCGGTGACGGTGACCCAAGGGACCCCCACCTATGAGCAATCGTTTTGCGTGGGCCCTTCGGAATGGTTCGTGAGCAACGGGAGCCTGGAAGAGGTGACCCAGACCGGCAACGGGCCGGTTTCCCAGAATGTGGCCGTCACCATCGGCGGCGCGCCGGTTTCGGGCTTCAGCTCCCTTTATGCTTGCGGCGCCAATGTCATGTGGGTCGTCGGGGCCAATGGACTGGTCATTTGGACCACCAATGGGGGAACCAGCTGGCAGGAGGTCAACTGGACGAGCTTGGGTATTCCCCAGGCCGCTTCGGATTATTTCCAATACGTGACCTCGGATAACGGTTGTTCCACGGTCCAGATCCTGGC
>JASHQZ010000092.1 GCA_030038835.1 candidate division FCPU426 bacterium | reverse complement strand
AAAGGAAATCCGTTAACCTTTGGCATGTTTGATGCACTTTAACTGGTTCAAGATTGAGTTACTCGCTTGAAAGCGATGCTTTGGAACCAAAATGGTACCCGCCCTTTTCATGAAAGAAGAAGAGGGAAGCCCGACCCGCCCAGGGAGTTTAATTTTGGGAAGGCCGGGAAGCAGCTTGTCCAATGCTTACCCTTATTTTCGCAAAAGACTTGGGGAAGGCCCAAGCCGAGAGATAAGGGTCCCCCGTCCGCCTTTTTCTGGCCCTTGGCCGGATGAACAGAGAAGGACAGGGTACGGATGCCAGAAAGCGAGGAGGTTATGGATGAAAATTGTCAGCGGATCAAGAGGTTGCTCGATTTATATCGGGATGGGGGGCTGACGGACGAAGAAAAGGCCGACGTGGAATATCATTTGCTGGTTTGCCCCGAATGCATCTTCCTGTTGACCTTGGTGCCGTCGCTGAACGCCGAATAAGTCCCGTTTTGTCCTCATTACACCTATTTAAAATCGGGTTACACCCGATAAAAGTGATGAGGACGACACAGTTTTCCTTTTGGGGCCCCCGGCCCACTTGGGGAAACTGCGTGAAAAAACGAAAAAGAGACAACGAACCCGCCCTGCCCGGCGGGTTTTTTATTTTCCAGGCCTTGAGTTCCCCCGACCCGACGGTTGACTTTCGATCCCCCTCGGGCAAGAATCTCCTGAAATTTAAATTTTTTAGAGGGTTTTCTGCGCCCGGCGGCGCGGGAAGCCCTTGTTGTGTTTAAGCCATCCATCATTTGGGAAAGGGCATTGCCCGAATGAACCCAACGCCAACGAGGGCAGGAGAAAAAAACAGAAAATGGACGATGCTGAAACCCCTACCCTTGCCAGCCCTTCGGGCAATAAACCGGTTTTCCCCTTTGAGAAGTTCCCCTGGCCCGCGGCGGAAGAAGCCCTCGGCTCCTTAAGGGATGAAAAACCCCTGACGCTGATCCACGGCGCGCCTGGATCCTCCAAGGCCTTCCTGGTGGCTTGGCTGTACCGGCAACTGAAGGAAAAAAAGCCCTGGCTCTTGGTCACGCCCACGCGGGAGGAGGCCGTGATCCTACAGGACGACCTTTTGAGCTGGCTTCCGCAAGTGCCGGTCTACCTTTGCCCTTCTTGGGAAACCCTGCCCCATGACGCGGAAACGCCCGACCCGGAGCTGGTCGGGGAAAGGCAGAGGGCCTTTCACCCCTTGATTCAGGGGGAACCTTGCATCGTGGTGGCGCCCCTGATGGGGGCGCTTCAATACACCCTACCCCCGGAGGAATGGCTGGACGAGGTGATGATCCTGCGCAAGGGCCAGGACGCGCCTTCCAACCTCAAGGAAAGGCTCGTGGCCATGGGCTATGAGCCGGTCACCCAAGTCGTGCAGTTGGGCCAGTTCGCCCTGCGGGGCGGGATCATGGATGTCGCCTCGCCCGGTTCCCCCTCGGGCCCGGTACGCCTCGAATTTTTCGGAGACACCCTAGAATCGGTGAGGCCCTTGGACATCCTCAACCAGCGCTCCAGCGGCAACCTGGAGGAAGTCCTTCTTTTCCCCGCCCATGAAATCGTCCTCAAGGATGAGACCCGGTACAACCTGCGGCAGGCCTTAAAGTCAAAGGTCAAAGAGGGCACGGAGGAATCACCTTCCCGCTGGGCCCCGGATGCCCTGGAACTTTTCAACCAGACCCACCAATTTCCCGGATGGCAGTGGCAGACGGTTGGGGCCCTTGAGAAAAAAGCCTGCCTTTTCGACTACCTGCCATCGGATGCGCGCATCCTTGTCCTGGAACCCCTGGCCTTTGAAAGGAAATGGGAAGAACTGCAGGAGGTCCTGGAAGGCTGCAACCGCCAGGCCCGGGAGGACGGCGCGGACCTTTTCAACGCCCGGGAACTTTTTTCAGACACGCGGTTCCTTCAAAAAGCCCTGTCCAAGGGAAGGGGTGCGGCGATCTCCCAGATACACCAGGACCTTTTCGGGAAATCCCCGGGTTTTACCCATGCGGTGGCGGGGCGGTCCCTCGCCCCTTATTACGGTAAATTCGCCACCTTCGCCTCGGACCTGAGGAAATGGCTGGAATCCAAAACCCAGGTCCTCTTGTGGTGCCATAACCGGGGGGAGCGGGAAAGGCTTTCCGAACTGCTCCGGCAGGAAGGCATCGCCGTCAAGAACAATCCCCACCTTTCGCTGCCACTGGGGGAAGTGGAGCAAAGCTTCGCCCTGGAGGATGCCGGCCCCGCCAGCCTCCATGTCCTGCCCGACCACGACCTTTTCCGCCGTTACCGGGGAAGGAGGCACCGCAGGGTAAGGTCGGTTTCGGGCGGCAAACCGCTGGCCTCCCTCAACGAGATTTCCATCGGCGATTGGGCCGTGCATGTGGATTGCGGCATCTGCCTTTACCGGGGCCTCACGCCCTTGACCATCGACGGGGTGACGCGCGAGTACATCCAACTGGAGTTCGCGGACAACGAGAAGATCTACCTCCCCACGGACCAGATCGCGCTCATCCAGCGCTATATTGGCGCGGAAGGCGCGCCGATCCTGACCAAACTGGGCGGGGAGCAATGGAGCCGCGCCAAGGCCAAGGTAAAGCGGGAAATCGAGACCGTGGCCAGGGAACTCATGGCCCTTTACTCCACGCGCCAGGTTTTAAGGAAGAAGCCCTTTTCCCCCGACACGCCCTGGCAGCACGAGTTCGAGGACGCCTTCCTTTACGATCTCACCCCCGGCCAGCATACCTCGGTGAGGGACATCAAGCGCGACATGGAGTCGGAACGCGTCATGGACCGGCTGGTGTGCGGCGACGTGGGCTACGGGAAGACCGAGGTGGCCATGCGGGCGGCCTTCAAGGCCGTGCAGGACAAGAAGCAGGTGGCGGTCCTGGTGCCCACCACCATCCTGGCCCAGCAGCACTACCACACCTTCAAGGAGCGCATGGCCGAGTACCCGGTGGAAATCCAAATGCTGTCGCGCTTCAAGAGCCGCTCCGAAATTAAGCACACCCTCGACCTAACCCGCGATGGAAAGGTGGACATCCTTATCGGCACCCACCGGCTCCTGGGTAAGGACGTGAGGTTCGCGACCCTGGGGCTCCTGATCGTGGACGAGGAGCACCGTTTCGGCGTAGGC
>JASHQZ010000091.1 GCA_030038835.1 candidate division FCPU426 bacterium | reverse complement strand
TCCGAGATGGACCAGAAGATGAACCTGGTGACGGGCACGACCTCCTACGACAACTTCAAAGACTGCGACCTGGTGGTTGAGGCGGTCTTCGAGAACATGAAGGTCAAACAACAGGTGTTCCAGGACTTGGAAAAGGTCCTTCCGGAATCCTCCATCATGGCCACCAACACCTCGGCCCTTTCCATCACCCAGGTCGCCTCGGCGGTGAAACGCTCGGAAAAGGTCGTGGGCATGCACTTCTTCAACCCCGCGCCGGTCATGAAACTGGTGGAGGTCATCCCCGGGCTCCAAACCTCGCCCGAGACCGTGGACGACACGGTGGCCTTCGCCGAATCCCTGCGCAAGTTGCCGGTGAGGGTCAAGGAATGCGCGGGGTTCCTGGTGAACCGGCTTTTGCTTCCCTACCTCAACGAGGCGGCCTACGCCCTGCAGGAAGGCTCGGCGCCGCCGGAGGAAATGGACAAGGCCCTGAGGGCTTTCGGCATGCCCATGGGGCCCTTCGCCCTGCTGGACATGCTGGGCCTGGACGTCTGCGCCGAAGTTTCCATGATCCTTTACGACTCCTTCGGCCCCCGCATGAAGGCCGCGGAAATCCTGGGCGAGATGCACAAGGCCAACCGCCTGGGCACCAAGAACGGCATCGGCTTCTACGTTTACGACGAGGCCAAGAAGGCTGATTTGAAGCCCATCCTCGACGGCATCCAGGCCAAAACCGGGGTGAAGGGAACGCCCTTCTCGCCGGAAAGGCTGGTTTTCCAGATGATTAACGAGGCGGCCTATTGCCTGGAAGAAAACGTGGCCTCGCCGGGCGACATCGACCTGGCCATGCTGGCCGGGACCGGTTTTCCCCAGGACAAGGGCGGGCCGCTCCACCTGGCCGACGGCATCGGTGTGGACGTGGTCCTGGCCAAGTTGCAGGAGTTCTCGAAGACCTTGGGGCCGCGCTTCTGGCCGGCGCCCATCCTGAAGCGGATGGTCTCGGCCAACTATTTGGGACAAAAAACAAAGCGCGGCTTTTTTAGCTATTAAGGAGGAAGCTCATGGGCCAGTACTTGAACGTGGCGGTGGACGCAAAAGTGGCAACGGTGACGATCCACAATCCCCCGGTGAACGCCCTGGGGCCTGACGTGCTGAAGGACCTGGAAGCCACGATGGACGAACTGGCGGGACGCAAGGACGTCAAGGTGATCGTGCTGACGGGCGCGGGCCCGGTCTTCGTGGCGGGCGCTGACATCAAGGCCATGGCGCAGATACAGTCGGTGGCCGACGGCAAGAAGGCCGCGGGCGAGGGGCAACGGATCTTCCTCAAGATCGCCCGCATGGAAAAACCCGTGATCGCGGCCATCAACGGCGTCTGCCTGGGCGGCGGAATGGAACTGGCCATGGCCTGCCATATCCGCATGTGCTCGGACAGGGCCCGCCTGGGCCAGCCCGAAATCAGCCTTGGCATCATTCCCGGTTTCGGGGGCACCCAGCGCATGTCCCGGCTGGTGGGGAGGGGCAAGGCCACCGAGTGGATTTTGACGGGGGACAACATCGCGCCCCAGGACGCGAAGGCCGCCGGATTGGTGAACCACGTGGTGCCCGAATCCGAAGTTTTGCGACAGGCGCAGGGCATGGCCAAGAAGATCGCCATGAAACCCGCGGTTGCCATTGCCCAGATTTTGAAAGCCATCAACAACGGCCTGGAACAACCCTCCATGGACGCCGCCATGGCGGTGGAATTGGACGGCTTCGGCAGGTGCTGCGAGTCGCCCGACATGCGGGAGGGCATCAAGGCTTTCGTGGAAAAAAGGCAGCCCCAGTTTACGGACCAGTAACGACGGTCAACGGCTCACGGTTTGTAGTGGACCGATTCCCTGCGAACGGCCAACCGTGAACCGGAATTTTTCCCGGGAATTTTCATGACTAAAAAAACGAACAAGCAAACTCCCGACTTCGTCACCCTGAGCGAGCTGAAGAAAACCTCCGGGGAGGGAAAGTATAAGGTCGGCTTGGCCCTTTGCGGGGGTATCGCCTACGGCGTGGCCCAAATCGGGGTCTTGAAGGCGCTGGAGAAGGCCGGCGTCAAGGTGGACTGCCTGGCCGGCACCAGCGCGGGCGCCATCATCGCGGCGGCCTACGCCTCGGGCATACCCGTTTCCCGCATCGAGGAAATCGGAGTCAACACCAACTGGGGCGAACTGTTTTCCTTCCGCCCCTCCCGCAAGGGCCTGGTTTCCTCCGGTCCCATCGAGACCTACATCCAAAAATACCTGAAGGTCGACAACTTCGAACAGTTGAAGAAACCCCTGGCGGTGGTGGCCACGGACATCTGCTCGGGCGACGAGGTCATCTTCACGCGGGGCGCCCTGGACAAGGCCGTGCGCGCCTCCTGCTCCATCCCGGGCATTTACAGCCCGGTGGAGCTGGAGGGCCGCCAGTTGGTGGACGGTGGCATGGCCGAGAATGTTCCGGTCAAGGCCCTCAAGAGCCTGGGGGCGGACGTGGTGATCGCGGTCAACCTCTTCGGGCACCACCAGGTCTTCCCGCCGGCCTCCAACGTTTTCCAGATCCTCATGCGGGTCTGGTATTTTTTCGTGCGGGAGGAATCGGCATGGCGCGAGCAAAGCGACGTCGTCATCGAACCGGACCTGCGCCTTTTCGACCTCTTTGATTTCAGCGCCGGCCGGGAAATCATCGCCGCCGGCGAGAAAGAGGCCGAACGCCAGATGCCGAAGATCAAACAGGTTCTCCAGCGAAGGTTCTTCTTCCGTCCCGAAATCTACCGCTGACCCCCCAAAGGCTTTGGGGTTCCATCCACGAAAACGGGATTTAAGTAACCTTATATTTAAATCAGGAAAATTCGTGTTAATTTTTTGCAGGGGCCCTTTAGCGCCTTCCGGCTTTTTTCTTGCCGTGATCCTTTTTCCGGAGCATAATTGTTAAAAAAATTATTGCGTTCAATGGCGGGTGGAGGTGGGGGGATGACCAAAGACGAATTGGTGGCGAAAGTCGCGGAGTCAACCGGCATTAAGAAAACCGATATCAATAAATCCTTGGACGCGATCATCCATACCATCATTGAAACCGTGAAGGCCGGTGAAAAGGTGAATATCACGGGCCTTGGTATTTTCAAATTGAAGGATAAGAAGGCCCGCTTGGCCCGCAACCCCAAGACTGGAGAATCCATCCAGGTCCCGGCTAAAAGGGCGCCGAAGTTCCTGGCGTCCAAGAACTTTAAGGAAGCCGCGAAGTAAAAACCCCGTTACAATCGTTTTAAGGCATAAAAAAACCGCCCCTTCCGGGCGGTTTTTTTATGCCGGGCCCTTGACGGATTTTGGGGTTCTTTCTTAAGATAACGCTCCCTTTGGCACTCGTCCAAGGGGAGTGCTAGTCCAGGCGGCATCCGCCGCCAACCCATGATAGTTCAAAATTTGCGGAGGTCTCCTCCGCGATTAATTTTAGGAGGTCGTTCCATGAAATTTCGTCCGTTGCACGACCGCGTGTTGATCGAGCGGGTCGAGGAAGAGGAAAAGACCAAGACGGGGATCATCATCCCTGACGCGGCGCGCGAGAAGCAGCAGAAGGGAAAAATCATCGCAGTAGGCAAGGGCCGGGTGAACGAGAAGGGCGAAGTCCTCAAGCTGGATGTAAAGGAGGGGGACGTGGTCCTTTTCGAGAAATACGGCGGCGAGGACATCAAGATGGACGGCAAAGAGTACGTCATCTTGAAGGAAGAGGGCATCATCGGAGTCGTTGAAGGCTGATTCAAGTGGGAATCAACCACCCAAATCCGTGGCATTTTTTAACTTAAATTAAGGAGTCGAAAGATGGCGAAGCAAATCATCTATGGCGAAGAGGCCCGCCGGGCCTTGCAGCGCGGCGTGGACAAGCTGGCGAACGCGGTCAAGGTGACCCTGGGTCCCAAGGGCCGCAACGTTGTTTTGGACAAGAAATTCGGGGCCCCGAACATCACAAAGGACGGCGTGTCGGTGGCCAAGGAAGTGGAGCTGGAGGACGCCTTTGAGAACATGGGCGCCCAGATGGTGAAGGAAGTGGCCTCCAAGACCTCGGACGTGGCCGGCGACGGCACCACCACCGCGACGGTTTTGGCCCAAGCCATCGTGCGGGAAGGCCTGAAGAACGTGACGGCCGGGGCCAACCCCACGGCCCTGAAACGCGGCATCGACAAGGCCGTGGACGTGGTTGTGGCCGAGCTCAAGAAGTTCTCCACCCCCACCAAGGGCAAGCAGGAAATCGCCCAGGTGGCCACCATCTCGGCCAACGGCGACAAGAAGATCGGTGACATCATCGCCGAGGCCATGGAGAAGGTGGGTAAGGACGGTGTCATCACCGTCGAGGAAGCCAAGGGCATCGAAACCACCCTGGACGTGGTAGAGGGCATGCAGTTCGATCAAGGCTACCTCTCCCCCTATTTCGTCACCAACGCCGACCGCATGGAATGCGAGCTGGAGAATTGCTATGTCTTGATCCATGAAAAGAAGATTTCCAGCATGAAGGACCTCCTACCGGTGCTGGAGAAGGTCGTGCAGAAGGGCCGGCCTCTTTTGATCATCGCCGAGGAGGTGGAGGGCGAAGCCCTGGCCACCCTGGTGGTGAACAAGATCCGCGGCACCTTCGTGTGCGCGGCCGTGAAGGCACCGGGCTTTGGCGACCGCCGGAAGGCCATGCTGGAGGACATCGCCATCCTCACGGGGGGCAAGTCCATCACCGAGGACCTGGGCATCAAGCTGGAGAACGTGAAGCTGGAGGACCTGGGCCAGGCCAAGAAGGTGGTCATCGACAAGGACAACACCACCATCATGCAGGGCGCGGGATCCAAGAAGGAGATCGACGCCCGCTGCGAGACCATCCGTAAGCAGATCAAGGAGACCACCAGCGACTACGACCGGGAGAAGCTGCAGGAGCGCCTGGCCAAGCTGGTCGGCGGGGTCGCTGTGATCAACGTTGGCGCGGCCACCGAGGTGGAGATGAAGGAAAAGAAGGCCCGCGTGGAGGACGCCTTGCACGCCACCCGCGCGGCGGTGGAGGAAGGGATCGTCCCGGGCGGCGGCGTGGCCCTGATCCGCACCATCAAGGCTGTCGAGGGCGTGAAAGCCGAACACGACGAGCAGATCGGCGTCAACATCGTCCGCCGGTCCCTCGAGGAGCCCCTTCGCCAGATCGTCGGCAATGCCGGCGGGGAAGGATCCGTAGTCGTGGCCAAGGTCATCAGCGAGAAGCAGAACGTGGGTTTCAACGCCGAAACCAACGTCTACGAGGACCTGGTGGCCTCGGGCGTCATTGACCCGGCCAAGGTGGTCCGCACGGCCCTTCAGAACGCCGCTTCCATTGCGGGTCTGATGCTTACCACCGAGACGCTTGTCACCGACATCCCGGAAAAGAAGGAAGCCCCGGCCATGCCAGGCGGGGGGATGGGCGGCATGGGCGGAGGGATGGACTACTAAAAGGCAATTTTGAATTCTGAATTATGAATTTTGAATTGCGGAAGCCTCCGGCGGGAAACCGCCGGAGGCTTTTTTGTTTTTAAAGGTCCCGGTTGCAGGTGGGGTTGGAGTAAAGGGCCCCCGCAGCCTCGTAGGAATCCCGGACTTGGTTGGCGGGCATCACCCGGATGAAGGTCATGAGCCCGCCCATGTTGGCGGGTGTTGTTTCGTTGCCCTCGCCCTGGGGACCAGGGTTGATCATGTGGTCCAAGATGTGGCAATGGAACATCCAGCATCCCGGGTTATTGGCCGTAAAGGCGACATCGGCGGTCTGGGAAGGCTCCAAGTCGATCGTATTGGCCTTGTAGGGATGTTCCAGGGGGTTCCCATCCAGGGCCACCACCCGGAAGGTGTAGCCATGCAGGTGCATGACGTGCTGGTTTTCGGCGCTGGAATTCACCAGCCGCAAAAGGACGCTCGCCCCGATCGGAACCCTTAAAACCGGCGCTTCGGGAAAGGCCTTTCCGTCCAGGGTAAAGACGTTTTCCTGGTCCACCCCGGCGATTTTGAAGGCCCCCATTTCATAAATGGCCTCCACGTCGTAGGGCCGCGCCGCCTTTTTCGCCGGGTCCACGATCAGGATGCCGTGAAGGCCCATGTCCATCTGGAAACTATCGTTGAAATGGGTGTGATAAAGGTGGGTCCCCACCATCTGCGGGGTGACGGTGAAGGCATAGGTGTGAGTTCCTCCCGGCGGAATGGGTTTTTGGGTGATGTCGGGAACCCCGTCCTCGGAGTTGGGAACGGCTAGGCCGTGCCAGTGAACAGTGGTTTCCTGGGGCAGCTCGTTTTTGACGACGAACTTCACCTTGTCCCCCACCCTCAGTCGGATCAAGGGGCCGGGCACCTGTTGGTTGTAGCCCCAGACCGTCATGCGGGCGGTGTTGTAGAGCTGCCAGGTGAAGGCCGAGGCCGTCAAGTCGTATTCCTGGGTCCCGTCGATCAAAACCTTCGGTTGCATGGCGCGTCCGTGGAGGACGTCGTTGCAAGCCTGGTCCTGCCGGTTGATTTCCGGACGGGGGATGAAGGGGTTGTCCAGCTGGGAGTAAAGTACGACCTCGTCCGCGTCAGCTCGATGGGAAATGGTGACCGCTGGTGTATTTGCGGGCGGAGCGGGGGATGGGGGGTGGACCGAAAGGCCGATCAGAAAAGCCGAAACCGAGCCGACGGCCACGGCCAGGACGGGGAGGAACCACCGACCGATTTTTGAAAAATTTTTCCTTGAGAATTTCATCCGATTTTCCCGCCGGAAGGTCGATCACAAAGGCAAGTTAAATATCACTAGTCGGACAAATTGGCCACGGGTTGGAAGTATCATCCGTGTTAATTTTGAGGTTCGCCGCCGCTCCCGCCCAAGGCGACCTGATTTACCCTAAAACCCAAAAGCCCGCCTTGGGAGGGCGAGCTTTTGGGTTGAGCAGCCAGCTTAACTTAGATGGGATGGGCCGCAGGGCGTCCCGTATTGGGGTCCAGGAACAAGGGGGTGGTATGTGGGCCCGAGCTGAAATCGAACATCCCTTGCAGCGATCCCGCCAGGGCGTCGAAGGAATAATCCCCAATCCTTCCCAGGCTCCAGTTGTCCTCCACAAATCGAAGGATGGAAGTCTGGTCCGTGATGTGGTGATCCACGTAGTTATTCCGGGAATAGGGTGAAATCACCAACAAGGGCAGCCGGGGCCCGTAACCGGCCCGGGACTCGTAACCTCCCATGGGGTTGGCGGCGGATTCCCGGGTCAGGGAGGGATCGACCGAGCTGCTGGACGTGTTGACCACGGGCGGGGCCTGGTGGTCGTACCAGCCGTCCGAGTCGTCATAGGTGACGAAGATGGCCATGTCCTTCCACTCGGGCGATTGTTCCAGGCGGTTGATGGTGTCCACCAGGAATTCCTGCTCGCAGGCCGGGCTGGAATCCGCCGGATGCCCGGTCTGGGCGGGGTTGCCCTTGACGTAGCAGACGGCCGGCAGGTTGTGGGCGTCCAGGGCGGCCCACAGGTCGCTCAGGTCGTACTCATGGTTGGCCTGGTCGGTTTGGCCGATCATGGCCACGCTGGAAGGCGGAAGATGGGCCGGGTTGGAGGTGGACGCGTAGTATTGGAAAGGCGCGTAGTGGGGGTTGTAGGTCAAGGTATCCCCCGCGTTGCAAACGAAGGAGGCATTGGGGTTGGCGAAGCCGCCCACGAAGGAACCCCAGGTGATGTTCTTGGCGTTCAGGAGGTCGCCCATGTTCTTGCCCGTCATGGCGATGGTTGTCCCGGTTGAGTAATTGTCGAAGGCCGGGTCGATGTTGGCGATGACCGTGCCGTTCAGCACCTTGCCCGAAACGTTCGCGGGAACCGCCCCGTGGGTCTGACCCGAGATCAGGTTCAGGTGTCCCAGGCAGGTCGCCCCGAAGGTGGTGCCGAAATAATCGTCGCTCATGGCGAAATTCTGGGCGTAGTTCCACATGGCCGTCACGAGGCTTCCGTCATAGTAACCCATGACCTCATAGGGCACGGTGCAGCCCGTTCCCTCGGTGTACTCGACGAACTCGTCCGCCGCGCCCTGGTCGTAAGCCTTCTGCTCGGACTCGTAGGCATTCTCCTGGTCGCAGACATCCTGTTCGGTCAATAGGAAGGGCTGGGCCGAGTTCTGGTTGCCGGTCAGGAGGTCGTGGGTCAGCCCGTTGATCCTGGGTGTGCCTTGCTTGGGCTGGAAAATCACACGGCCGGCGGAATCCTTGATGACGCTGGGATAGGTTCCGAAGTAGTGATCGAAGGAATTGTTCTCCTGGAAAATGATCACCACGTGCTTGATGGGCGTGGCGGTCTCCCCCGACGGGCCGGAATCGGCCACCGCCTGGACGACAACCACGGTGAGGATTAAAAGGCATGAAAGCAGGAAAGGCAACCAATGGCGGGAAACACCGAAATTCTCTTTTGCGCTCATGAGAGCCTCCTTCAAGGGCGCGGCTTTGGTTTGGGTGAAAGGCTAGTTGGGTAATGACAGGCTTAAAAAAAGGCCCGCCCTATGGGCGGGCCTTACCAAAATTGATTCGCTCCGGATGCCTACGGCTCTCAGCCTTTCGAGGGAAGGCCCGTGTCCGGATCCAGGATCAGCGTGTTCATGCGGGGGCCGTCCTCAAAGTCGAACATCCCGTTGATTGAGCCTGCGATGGCATCGAAAGAACCGTTGCCGATGCTGCCCAGGCCCCAGTTGTCCTCGACGAAACGCAGGACGGAGGTCTGGTCCGTGATCCGGTGATCCACGTAGTTCTCCTTGGCGTAAGGCGAAAGGACCAGGAGGGGCAGGCGCGGCCCGTAACCCATGCGGCCCTCCAGCCCGGCCAGGGACGGCGGCGTGTCGGACTCGTAGGTGAAGGGATCAGCCGAGGTGTGGGAGAAATTCGCGACCGGCGGGGCCTGGTGGTCGTACCAGCCGTCCGAGTCGTCATAGCAGATGATGATGGCCATGTCCTTCCACTCGGGCGACTGCTCCAGCTTGTTGATGGTGTCCACCAGGAACTCCTGCTCGCAGACAGGGCCTGAATAGCCGGCATGGCCATCCTGGTAGCCCGGCGCCTTCAGGTAGGAAACGGCCGGCAGGTTGTGGGCCGACAAGGCGTTCCAGAAGTCCGTCAGGTCATACTGGTGGTTGGCCTGGTCGGTGTGGCCGATCATGGCCACGCTGGTGGGCGGCAGGTGGTTCAGGTTTTGCGTGGAGGCGAAGTACTGGAAAGGCTCATGGTGGGGGATATAGTCGGTTTCCGCGCCCTCGGGAGCGGTCGGACAGGTGTGGCTCTGGTTGACGTTGTCGAAACCGCCCTGGAACCAGCCCCAAGTGATGTTTTTCTTGTTCAGCAGGTCCCCGACGTTGATGCCGAAGGTGACCGCGCAATTCTCGGTGGTGCTGGAGGCGATATCGCCCGTGGGATCGGCGTCATTGATCTGGGTGCCGTTGATGTTGGAACTCCCCAGATTTTTCCCCGCGATATAGGCGGTTTGGCCGCAGATCAGGTTCAAGGCACCCGGCGTGGAGGGACCGTAGCAGGTATCGTAGGAATTGTCGCTCATGGCGAAATTCTGGGCGTAATTCCACATG
>JASHQZ010000090.1 GCA_030038835.1 candidate division FCPU426 bacterium | reverse complement strand
CAGGAGGTGCGGGTGGAACAGGAACTGTCCAAGGCGCCAACGGCGCGCCGGGAACTGTTTCGGCCTCGATGGGGAATTTCCTTAACCAGGGAAATTTCTCCCTCAATGGCGCCAATGCAATCCTCCAGGTCAGCACTACCTTCGACCAAACCTCGACCGGCAGCCTTCACTTGATTGTGGGCGGTTCCGGCGCGATGTCCTCGGGTTTCGTGACCGTGGGCGGGACGGCCCAAATGGGCGGTAGCTTGGTCCTGACCGCAGGCAACAGCTTGACGGCCCCGGCCATCGGCCAATCCGTGACCCTGCTGGCGGCGGGTTCCTTGGCCGGGGGATTCAATAATGTCGAAGAATCCCTGCCGGGTATGCGGCTCCTTCCTGTTTACCTACCGGAAGACCTTTTGCTTGAATCCATCAATACCTCTTCCTTCCAAAGCGCGGGGGCGACCCCCAACCAAAAGGCTGTTGGGGCGGACTTGGACACGGTGGTCTTTAATCCTAAGATGAACAGCTTGATGGCGTCTATCGGCGTCTTGTCCAACAGCTCCCTGCAGGCCGCCTACAACCAGTTGTCGCCGGAGGATTTCACGGCCTTGTACCAGTCCGGCTTTGAGGGCGCCTTGGCCCGCACGGCCCTGGTGGACCAAAGGCTTTTCCAGTTGATGGACGAAGTGGACAGCACGCCCTGGCTTCCGGGTTTTTCCGGTTCCGGCACGCCCTGGTTCGCGGCCAACCTGTCCCCGGCCCAAGAAGCGGCCATGGCGCCTTCCCAGGCCAGCCCCTGGGGCGGTTTTGTCTCGGGCAACAGCGGTTTTTTCAATGTTTCCTCCGACGGCAACGCGGCGGGTTATAAGGTCACGACCTTCGGCCTGACCGGTGCGGGCGCGGATTACAGGCTTTCCCGGCAACTGGTGGCGGGCCTTTTGTTGGGTTACGGCCAAACGAACGTAACTTTGGGCACGGGCGGCACATTGAGCGCCTCCGGGGGGCAATTGGGGCTTTACGGCCTTTATTACTCGGAGGGTTTTTACGCCGCAGCCTTGGCCGAAGGCGGAATTAACACGTACAGCTCCCAAAGGGCAGCCTACGGCGGAACCGCCACGGGCACGACCCAGGGCGGGCAATACGACGGGGCTTTGGAACTGGGCTATCAATGGAAGCAGGCCCAATTGAAAGTGGGCCCCATGGCTTCGCTGGAATACAGCGATGTGGGCATGAACGGGTTCACGGAGCAAGGTTCCCTGGCGCCCTTGACCCTTCCATCCCAATCCCTGTATTCCCTCTTAAGCCGCTTGGGGGTGAGGGCCAACGGCCGGCTATCCCTGGATTCTTCCACTTTCCTGAGCCCCTCCCTCCAATTGGCTTGGGAACACGAGTTCAACACCCAGGCCGGAACCATGGAGGCGGGCTTTGGAACGGGGGACAGCTTTACCGTGGCAGGCCCCCAAATCGGCCAGGACGGCCTTTTAGGTGGGGCCTCGGTGGGACTGAGCTTGGCGAAGACCTGGAACCTCTACCTGCAATATGAGGGCGAATTCGGCCGGACCAACCTGAACTCCAACCAATTCGGTGGGGGAGTAAGGTTGGGTTTTTAAAAACGCCGCCTTTCATCCCCGGGCTTGCCCGTGGCACCACCTTCCATTTAAGGCGTTGAAACCAACATCTCTTTTTACTTACAGGTTACAGTCCCTTTAGCCGTGAATTGGGCCATGAAAGCCGCTAAAAT
Source organism: candidate division FCPU426 bacterium (assembly GCA_030038835.1). Lineage (GTDB taxonomy): Bacteria > Oederibacteriota > Muellerivitia > Muellerivitales > Muellerivitaceae > JAJPJW01. The sequence continues at coordinate 3,438 of JASHQZ010000090.1, read as the reverse complement.
GGCCCGGACATGAAACCCACGGAATTGAAATTTCCCACCGATCCAGCCGGCCGGGTGGTCGGGATCCTCTTCCTCCTCCTGATCCCGCTGGTGACACTTGTCCCTTACGCGGCCATACCCCTTTCCCTGACCCAAGACCTGGCCTTAAGGTGGGTTTCGGCGGCGGTCTTCCTCATTTGCCTGGCGGCCCATCTTCCCCCCTTGTCCGGCCTTAGGACCTTCAAGCTGGACTTCCCCAATATCCTCCTCCTGCTCCTTTGTGCCTGGGTGCTGTTGTCCGCCAAGAATTCCAAGGAATCCTTTGAAAGCTTTTACGCCTTCCGGGGCTTCCTGGCCCTCATCCTCTGGTGGTTTTCCTTAAGGGCGATCTGGCAGCGCTGGCCGGGGGTTTTCCCCGCCTTTGAGAAGTCCTTCCTTTGGACCGCTTACCTGGCCGCGGCTTGGATTTGCCTTTACATGGCCGGGCGCGAGGCGGGGATCCCTATTTTCAAGGCGTTCATCGAGCGCAAGGGCATGTTCCTCAACGAAAACATCGGCGCCGGGTTTTTGGGCATGGCCTTGCTTTGGGGGGTGGTGCGCCGGCTGCACGGCCAAGCCGCCTCTGCTTGGGGCCTGGCCCTCCTTTTCCTGGCCTGGGCCCTCACCGAAAGCCGGGGCGCTTTTGTGGCCATGATGGCGGTGGTGCTGCTTTACCTCTTGCTGCACATGAGGGAAGTCGAGCAAAGACTCTCCAAGTGGGACACCCGCCAATGGGTGATCTTCGCGGCAACGGTTGTTGGGGTATTGGTTTGCAGTTCTTATACGGTCAAAAAATTTTTTGACGCCCTGGAAGTGGATCCCCGCGCCTTCAACCGCTGGGAACTCTGGAAAAGCAGCATCGCCATGGCCTTGAGCCAGCCCCTGTTGGGTTTCGGGCCCGGCACCTTCGCGGACGTATTCCCGGACTACCAGCCCGCCGAATTCTGGAACACCTATGTTCCCGCCGCCCACAACGAATATTTGCAGACCATGACCGAATGCGGCTGGCCGGCGCTCCTATTGACCCTCCTTTTCCTTTGGTGCGTCTTGCGGGAAACCGGTGCTTATCTCAGGACCCCCGCGTTCCGGGAGGCGGCCCGGGAGGAATGGATCCCGGAATTCACCTTTTACCTTGTCCTTTTGGAGGCCTTGCACAACGTCGTGGATTTCACTTTTCACGAGTGGTGCCACCGGCTGGTGCTTTTAGGCTTCGTGACCTACGCCCTGACCCGCAGAAAAAAGGCGGAGGACGTGGAGGCTTCGGTGAACCTTTCGGCCCGGGCTCTCTTGGCCGGGGTGGCGGTGCTGGCGCTCTTCGTTTCCTGGACCCTGGGGCGCGGCGCCTACCGGGATTACATGGCCAAGCTCTGCAACTTCAACGCCTCCTCCCTCTACGACCAAAACAACCTCGACCTCGCCGAGGCTTTCGGGGAGCGAAGCCTCTCCTACAGGTCGGACTACATGCAGCCCTGGAATCTCCTGGGTGCCATCGAGGATGTACGGGGGGAAAGGACGGCCCGGCGCCTGGAAAAGCAAAGGTATTTCGAGATGGCCGAGCAGGACTACCAGAAAGCCGCGCAACTTTCCCCCTACGCCCTGACCCCTTTGGAGAACCAAGTGAGGCTGATGAAGGTGCAAGGGCGCCTGGACGACGCCTTGGACCTGCAGAAAAAATTGGTGGGAATGGCGCCGGAGTATCCGCCGGCCTACATTGAGGAGGGCGGCCTGTTGCTGCGGATGGGACGGGTACAGGACGCCATCGCCGCCGCCCAAATGGCCATCGACTTGGATTATTACTTCATCCCCGGACAGCTTTTAAAGGCCAATGCCATGGAGGCCTTGGGCAAAAAGGACGACGCGATCCAGGTTTATAAAGCCATCGCGGATATCCTCCATCAAGTCAACAACCCCGAGTATGACGACCGACTCAAGCAGATCGAAGGCCACATCCGGAAACTCCAGGGCCGGCTTTCCTAAAAGTTTTGGTTTGGCATCCCCCGCGCCCGTCCGTGGCTTGATTGCCTTTTGGTTACGGGATGTTTAGAATACGCCCTCCAAAAATTCATCCAAGTTAGGGGAACACCATGGCCGATCCGACCAAACGCCAATTCGTGAGCTTCGCCTTTTACAAGGTTTCCGACGAGTTCCGTAAACTGCACGCGCAGGAAAGGGAAACCGCCAAAAACTCCTTTATCGGGGCCGCCGAGGGCTTCAAGAAAGACGGCATCCTGCTTTCCTATTCCACCTTGGGTTTCAAGGCGGGCGTGGACCTGATGCTCTGGGCCATCAGCTACGACCTGGATGCCATCCAAAGGCTCGCTTCCGCCGTCCTCAAGTCCTCCCTGGGGCCCTATCTCACCCAGCCCGCTTCCTACCTTTCCATGACCAAACGGAGCATCTATATCGACAAGCACCAGCACGTGGGCGGCTCGGAGGAATCCCGCACCAACATCTACCCAGGCCGCTTCAAGTACCTTTTCGTCTATCCCTTCGTGAAGACCCGTGAGTGGTACCTTCTTTCCAAGGAAGCCCGCCAGAAGGTCATGGACGAGCATATCAAGGTGGGAAACCTCTACCCCTCGGTGAAGCTGAACACCACCTACTCCTTCGGCCTGGACGACCAGGACTTCGTTGTGGCCTTTGAGACCGACACGCCCCAGGATTTCCTGGACCTGGTCATGGCCCTGCGGGAAACCGAGGGATCCAAGTACACGGTGCGCGACACGCCCATCTACACCTGCCGGATCATGGAATTGAAGGAAGTCTTGGACTTATTGGGATAAAAGTAACTTTCCGTCAAACCCGGCCGTAACACGCAAGGAGAGCCATTGAAAGCCAGCCCGTCGCAGTGGCAATCCTGGTCCCAAATGATGAGGCGGGTCCAGGAAGGGGATGAAGGGGCCTATCGGACGCTCCTCAACGAGCTGGGCCCCCTCCTTTACGGCTACGTGCGGCGCCGGGTGTTCAACAAGTCCCTGGTGGACGACGTCTACCAGGAGGTCCTTTTCACCTTCCACCGGGCGCGGCACAGCTACATGCCCGACCGCCCCTTCGCCCCCTGGCTTTTCACCCTGGCCCACAACGCCTTCCTGGACGCCATTGGAAGGAACCGCAAGTTCGCCGAAAGGGAAGTTCCGGTGGAAATCCTGCCCGAACAAGCCCATGCCGAGGAAAGGGACGGAAGCCTGGGCGACGAACTCCACCAGGCCCTCTTGAGGCTGCCGGAAAGCCTGCGCCGGCCCGTGGAAATGCTCAAGATCGAGGGCCTGACCGTGGAAGAGGCTGCGGAGCGGTTGGGCCTTTCGGTGAGCGCCCTCAAGGTGCGGGCCCACCGGGGCTATGCCCGGCTCAAGGAAATTCTATTGGAGAAACGCGTCACGAAATGAAATGGAAAAATCCAAAACCTAGGACGGAAAAGGG
>JASHQZ010000089.1 GCA_030038835.1 candidate division FCPU426 bacterium | reverse complement strand
TGCCGATCCCCAAGCCCTGCCCCTGGCGGTCGCGGCCCAACAGGCTGTAGAATTTATCGGCCTACCCGAAGGCCGTATACCCCTGGCCCAGGCTACCGTTTATCTGTCCTGCGCGCCCAAAAGTAACGCTTCCTACATGGGTTTGGAGGCCGCCACCGGGGACGTCCAAAAGGAAGCCATGAAGGAGGTACCTCTCCCTCTCAAGGATGCCCATTACCCCGGTTCCAAGATTTTGGGCCGCGGTCAAGGCTACCAATACGCCCATGATTTCCCCGAACATTACGTGAAGCAGGAATACGCCCCCCATTTTGGCCGGTATTACCTGCCCACTAGCTTGGGATATGAGGCCAAAATCAAGGCCTGGTTGGAACATCTCAAGGAACTGGAAAACCAACCTGATCATCCCAAGGAAAATAAGAAATGACTCCCTCCACCTCTCCCATGGAAAGCAAGGCTGCCCTTCGCGAGAAACTTAAAAAAATAAGGGATCAGGTGGATCCGGCCCTGGCGGAGACTGCCTCTCAAGGGGTCTGGGTCCACTTAAGCCGCCTTCAGGAGTTCCAAAAGGCCAAGGGCATCGGGGGTTTCGCATCCGCAGCCAACGAAATTAACACTTATCCCATCCTGGAAGGGACTTTAAGCCTGGGAAAAAAGCTCTATCTTCCAAAGATTTCCCCGGACAAAACCCATTTCGATTATTACCTGGCGGCCGACTTTAAAAGCCTAGTCGTCGGCCCCTTTGGAATCCTGGAGCCCTCGGGCAACCGTCCGGCGGCATGGGAGGAAATCGACTTGGCCTTGGTTCCAGGACTGGCCTTCGACATCCAAGGACACCGCCTGGGTTTTGGCAAGGGATATTACGACCGAGCTCTTCCCCTTTTGAAAAAAACAGCCTTAGCCGTGGGTTTAGGATATTCCTTTCAAATTGTGGAGCAGGTGCCTTCGGAAGCTCATGACGTTCTTTTAAGGGCCGTCTTAAGCGAAAAAGGGTTTCATTTCTGCAAACCCAGTTGAACCACGGAGACACCATGCCGACCTTCCATAAAGAAATTAATGAGGTCGGTATAGTACCGATTTCCTTAACCCTTTTTATTGTGAATCGGCACAAAGGCACAAAGGAAAGCAAAATAATTGGGTAAGCCGATGAAGTTAATGTTATAAATATCCCGCCTTTTATCAAAAAATTCCGGCTTTCTTGATGCCTTTAGCGCCTTTATGGTTATTATGAGGTTCAAATGAACATTCTCATTATTGGTGACGTCATCGGGAAACCGGGCCGCCACGCGGTGCACAACTGCATCGGTAGGGTGAAAACCGACTTTTCCATTGATTTTACCGTGGCCAATGGCGAAAACTTGGCGGGCGGCACAGGCATTCAACCCGATTCCTTCAAGGCTATCCTGGAAATGGGCGTGGACGTGGTCACATCGGGTAACCATATCTGGTCGAAGAAGGAAGTGAGGGAAATCCTGGGACATGATCCCCGGTTGTTGAGGCCCCACAATTACCCCTCTGAGAACCCAGGAACGGGCCTCGGCCTTTATGACTGCAAAGGCACCCCCGTGGCCGTTCTGAACCTGATGGGACGGGTTTTCATGTATCCCATTGACTGTCCCTTCAAGACCGCCGACCGTGCCCTATCCGAAATCCAGGGCAAGGCCAAGGTGGTGGTAGTGGACATGCACTGCGAGGCCACCAGTGAGAAACGGGCCATGGGCTGGTACCTAAACGGGCGGGTCAGCTCGGTCACGGGCAGCCACACCCACATCATGACAGCGGACGAGGAGATACTGCCTGGGGGCACCGCCTACCTGACCGACATCGGCATGTCGGGCTCCCCCAACTCGGTCATCGGCATGAAACAACAACAGGTCCTTTCCCGGTTCCTCACCGGGGCCCCGGCCCGTTTCGAGGTTTCCGAGGAGATGCCCTACCTTTTCCAAGCCGCAGTGGTTTCCGTCGACAAGGAAACGGGCAAGGCCACCAAGATCGAGCGTATCCGCCAGTTCGTCAATTAACCTCAAAGCCCACAACAAACCCAAAATCAGCTTCCACTTGAACCACAGCGTTCACAGCGGTTTTGATGGAGTTTCTTAATTGGAAAGCGTAATGGCCTGGGCAGGCGGGGATGAATCCGTTGTTGGGGCCGATGGGGTGGATGGAGCGGGTTCGGAAGTCGGTACCGGTGTTACAACGCGTTTCGGTTTGGCCATTCGTGCCACCTGCGCCTTGAGCTTCCTGTAATACCTCCTGGCGATTTTGTTCCTCGGATCGATCACCAGGGCATTCCGGTAGCTGTCCAGGGCTTTTTGAAGGTGGTCTTTCACTTTATGGGCGTGGAACTGGTAAATTTTGCCCATGTAGGCATAGGCTTGCGCGTAGTAGGATGCCCGCTTCCGTTTAGCCCTCAATGCCAGGGCTCTCTTAAGGTACATAAGGGACTGACGGAAATTTTCAACTCCATAAGCCTTTATTCCCAACCTGTAGTAACGCCTCCCTTGGGCCAGTGTCATAGCCGGCAATGGCGTGACCAATGGGGTGATGGCGGGGGTAACCGTGGGTGAAGGTGGAGGTGCGGCCGTTTCAAGGGCTGGTGGAGCCGAGGTGGGACTGGGCGTCGGGGAGGTTACGACCGCAGGAGTGGGAACGGCCGCGGGAGAAGGGACGGGTTTGCTGGGTTCTTCTTTAAACCCGATGGAATAACTCAACCCCGCCCGCAAGTCAACGTATTGGAAATTCCCGGGCGATTGTATCCAGTGGCTGCCGACCGCCAGGTCGAAAAACACCGGCCCAATGAAGGATATCCGGCTGCCTAATCCCGCCTTCAGTTGGGGCCAACTTCCGTCCGAAAGACCCAATCCCGCCCCCCCGTAAATGTAGGGGGAAAACTTGTCCTTCCCATTCTGGAAAGGAAATACCCTTCCCTCAAAATTCAGCGCGGGATAGGTAAAGCCCGCGCCGCTATCAAAAGTGACCTGCTCAAAACTCAGCCCCAAGGAAGCGTAACGGGAGGGGTTCCACTCCCCTAAGATGTTGAAACCGAAACCATTGGTAACGGCGGCGGCCAGGCCCAAAGGCTGGACCGGCGTGCCATAAAGTCCGAAAAAAGTCAGGGAAGCGGGAGGCACGTCTTCGGCCAATGCCGCCCCTCCCAACAGAAGGCAAAGGCATATTTTCCAACCGTGCTTCCAAAGGGTCAAAATCAATCCTTCCGGTGGCGGTATCTGTAAACCTGCCGTATATGGTTGCGGGCGGTTTGGTTGCGTCGTTCATACGTCAAGGCCGCCCGGTAACAACGGTAAGCTCGGCCATAGTGGATGATGTGGTATTGGTAAATGATGCCCAACATGGCGTAGGCTTCCGCGTAAAAGTATTTCGGAGTATAGGGGTCTTTCATGGTGACGGCCTTGTTCCAGTAGCGAATGGCTTGCTCGTAATCCTGTTCTTGATAGGCTTTCTTGCCCGCGTCGTATACGTCTTTCATTTTTAAAACCCCATGCACTTCGAACACCGTGGGGGTGGGTTGAGGGGCGGCCTGGGTGGCGGGCAGGGTGTTATCTTCCATCTCGATTTGGCTGGACACGGGCGTGGGAGTGACTGAAGGCAGAGTCCCAACGATGGTGGACGCCTCTGTGGGAACGGCTGTGGGAACTTCCGTAGTGGCCGGCGTGGGACCGCCCAGGTTGCTTAAATCAATTTCAGTGTCGGCTAAGGAATTGCTATCAAGAACTGAAAATGCACATATCAGCGGGAAAATCGGAGCCAGCAACCATTGCAATCCTTGCCTTTTCACGCGATACCTCCAGTGAATGACCAAAGTTTACCAAGATTTTCAGGTCCTGTACCGATAAATTTATGCATTGGCCACGCCCCCCGAATTAAACGGCGTCTCCTGTAAGCTTTCCTCTGTAGCCTTGACGATTTTTTTCAAATGCTCTTTCGTTAATGCACCGGAGAAAAACCAAGCCTCAAATTGGGAAGGAGGGATATAAACGCCCCGCCGGGCCATAGCCCAAAAAAACGAAGCATAATTTTGGCGGTCGCAATCCTTGGCTTGGGCGTAGTTTTCCACGGAGTGATGGCAAAAAAACAAAGTCGCCATGCTGCCGACCCTTTGGAAGACCGCCGCCACCCCCGTTTTTTGTATCGTCCTTTTGATGCCCCCCTCTACAAACGCCGCGCTTTCCTCCAGCCGCCGGTAAAGGGCCCCATCGGCCAGTTGCTTAAGGGTGGCAATGCCTGCGGCCATGGCAACGGGATTGCCGGACAATGTACCCGCTTGGTAAACAAGTCCTTCTGGCGCCACTTGGGCCATTAACTCATCCCTGCCGCCATAAGCCCCTACGGGCATTCCCCCGCCGATGATTTTGCCCAAAGTAGTCAAATCGGGCTTGATGCCGTAAAGCTCCTGGGCCCCGCCGTAAGCCACGCGAAAACCCGTCATCACTTCGTCCAAAATCAGGAGCGCATTGTTTTGAGAAGTCATTTTCCGCAGGCCCTCCAGGAATCCAGGCTTGGGCGGAACCAAACCCATGTTTCCGGCTACGGGCTCCACAATGACCGCCGCGATATCGTTGTATTTGGAAAAGGCAGCTTCCACTGAAGCCAGATCGTTATAGGGAAGGCTGAGGGTCAATGAGGCGAACTCTTCAGGCACACCGGGGCTGTCCGGGAGCCCCAGTGTCGCGGCCCCGCTTCCCGCCGCCACCAGCAGGCTGTCGCCATGGCCGTGGTAACAACCGTCGAATTTGATGATCCGCTTTTTTTGCGTGGCTGCACGCGCCAGCCTCAAAACGCTCAAGACAGCTTCGGTTCCGGAACTAACAAACCGAACCTTATCCATGGAGTGGAAGGCTTTTTTAACCAGGATGGCAAGCTGGGTCTCCAAAGGCGAAGGAGCGCCAAAGGTGAGACCCTTTCGCAAAGTTCTCCGCACAAGGTTGAGAACGGCAGTGTCCGCGTGGCCCAGGATAAGAGGGCCCCAGGACCCCACCAAGTCCAGGTATCGGTTTCCGTCCACATCAATGAGATAGGGTCCTTTTCCACGGGCAAAAAAAATGGGCGTACCGCCTACGCCTTTGAAAGCCCTGACCGGGCTGTTGACACCCCCAACAAGATGCTTCCGAGCAACCTGGAACTGTTTTTTGGATTGGTCGGTTTTGAAAGGTTTGGGCATGAATTCCCGTTCGGTTTATTTAAAAAACTTCGAGGCTTCCTTTGCCCAATAGGTAATGATCCGGTCCGCCCCAGCCCTTTTGATAGCCAATAGACTTTCAGCCATGGCCTCTTCCTCATCCAGCCAGCCCATCTTTCCCGCCGCCTTGACCATGGCGTACTCCCCCGAGACATGGTAAGCCCAAAGGGGATGCTGGAAGCGCCACCGGGCCTTGGCAATGATATCCAAAGCCATCAGGGCGGGCTTAACCATGACCACATCCGCCCCTTCTTCAACATCAAGCTGGATTTCCCTCATAGCTTCGCGGGAATTGGAAGCTTGCATCTGGTAGGTTTTCCGGTCTCCAAAGGCGGGAGCAGAATCCGCAGCGTCCCGGAAGGGGCCGTAAAAACAGGTTGAAAATTTGGCCGCGTAACTGAGGATGGACGTCATGGAAAAACCCTTTTGGTCCAAAGCCTGGCGGATGGCCCGGATTCGGCCGTCCATCATGTCCGATGGTGCTACCATATCCACGCCCGCGCTGGCGTGGGAAAGGGCGATCCTTTGGAGGAGCCCTAGGCTCTGGTCATTATCCAAATCATTACCTCGAAGGATGCCGCAATGACCATGGGAAGTATATTCGCAGGCGCAGACGTCCGTAATGACCGATAATTCCGGTACTTCCTTTTTCAGCAGTTTGACCGCCCTGGGGATAACTCCCTTTAAATTATAAGCTTCTGTGGCTTGGGCGTTTTTTTTCTTGGGGATTCCGAACAAAAGAACACCCTGGATGCCAAGGCGATAAGCGGCTGCAGCTTCCCGGGCCATGGAAGAAAAACTATGGCGGACTACTCCCGGCATGGAGGCGATCGATTCGGGCCATTTGAGGCCTTCGTCGATAAAAAGCGGGAGGATAAAATCGGATGGAACCAGACGGGTTTCCTCGAAAAGGCGCCGGAGGGTCTTTGTTTTGCGGTAACGTCGCATGCGTTGAGTGGGAAAAGACATGACGTTCTCCTTGGGAACGTATTTTAACCTCGGATATGGGTTTAAAGAAGCATTTCAATTCTTATGGGACAGGGCCCATTTAGCGATGGCCGATACCAAGTACGGTATGGTGTATTTTCGAGGCTGAACCGCAACCTTCCCACCCCACTTACGAACTGAAGCGGCCGTCATTGGCCCGACAACCGCCGCAGGAAGTTTCCCAAGCCACTTCTTCCTCTCGGCAGGCCTGAATATCGAATAAAAATGGTCTACGGCCGAGGAGGAAGCAAAGGTCAGCAAATCCACTCCCCCTTCTTTTGAGAACAAATTCCGCAGCCTAGCAGCCGTTCCAACCGGAGTGCGATTTTCATAAAGAGGCCACAAATCCATCTTCGTCTTTTTCTTTTTCAAAAATTCTAACAACACTTCCCTTCCTTCCGTGGCCCTGGCAAACAGAATCCGCTTTCCGGCCAGGGGAACCTTTTGGAAGGACTTCACTAACCCCTCCTGTTTATAATCTGGGGGGACCAAATCCGCCCTAATGCCAAAATTCTTGAGAATTTTGGCCGTGGCTTCCCCTACACATGCGGTTTTAACCTTCCCCAAATGCCGCACATCCTTTTTCAGGCAAAAAAGGTGGTTCATAAAAATTTCAACTGCGTTGGAGCTGGTAAACACCAGCCATTCATACTCCGGTAGTTTTTGAACAAATCCTTTTCCCTTTGGATCCAAAGGGAGTGATCGAATTTCAATCGTCGGAATTTCAACAACTTCCGCGCCCTGTTCGGAAAGCAATTCGGACAAAAAATTCAAGGGGGATCGACCCCGGGTGACAAGTATCCTTTTTCCCAAAAGGGGCTTTTTTTCAAACCAGTTCAAATGCTCGGACAACTCAACTACCTTGCCCACAACGAGCACCGCCGGTGGTTGAAGGCCGGCTTTTTGGGCGAGTTCCGGCAGGATTTTCAATGTTCCGGCAACTGTCTTTTGACGGGCTGTGGTCCCAGATTGGATTACGGCGGCGGGGGTCGTGGGGTCTTTTCCTTCCGTAATCAACCTGCCGCAGAGAACGGGAAGCGTGTGAAGCCCCATCAGGAAAACCAGCGTTCCCTCATCCTTGGCCAAATGCCGCCAGTTGACTTGGGTATCTCCTTTTGAAGGATCCTCATGGCCTGTCACGACCGTGAAGGAGGAATTCAAGGCCCGGTGGGTCACCGGGATGCCGGCGTAGGATGGGACGGCGACAGCGGAGGTGACACCCGGCACCACCTCGAATGGAATCCTATACTGAATCAACTCCAGGATTTCCTCGGCACCCCGGCCGAACACGAAGGGGTCGCCCCCTTTGAGTCGTACGACCGTCTTGCCTTCCTTGGCCCATTGGACCAGCAAAGTGTTGATTTGGGCTTGGGTGAGGGCCCCAGACTTTCCGCGGCTTCCACGGTATATCGTCCGGGCTTTTTTAGGTATGAATCCCAGAATACGGGGATGCACGAGCGCGTCATAAACAACCGCATCTGCCCGGGAAAGGACTTCTCTCCCCCGGAGGGTCAAAAGCCCTGGGGCGCCCGGGCCGGCTCCGACCAAATAAACTTTTCCTTTGGACATAATGCCTCTTACCCGGACAAACGGCCAAAAGCGTCGAGGATTTGCAGGGCGCCGTTGCCCAAAAATCGTTGGGCCAGTTCATTTCCAAGCTCCGCCGGTCTTTCCCTCGATCCTCTTTGGCTGTCGCGCATAACCTGTTGGCCGTTAGGATGGGCAATAATCCCTGAAAGGTTGAGGGCCTGGCCGTCAACGAAAGCCAAGGCCCCTACGGGGATACGGCACCCCCCCTGCAAAGTTCTTAAAAAGGCCCGCTCAGCCTCAGCGCAAACGTGAGTGGGGGCGTCGTTCAGAGGTTCAAGCGCCATTTTCAGATTGGTGTCGTCCTGACGCAGGGTCACGCAAAGCACCCCCTGGGCCGGTGCCGGGATCATCACCTCCAAGGGCAAAAATTCGGTGGCTTCCCTTTCACGGCCCAAACGTTTCAACCCTGCGGCAGCGATCACGATAGCGTCGAATTCCCCATCCTTCATTTTCCGCAACCGGGTATCCACGTTTCCTCTTAAGGGAATCACGTTCAAGTCGGTTCGAGCGGCGAGGATTTGAGCTCCACGACGCGGTGAACTGGTCCCAATCCGGGACCCAACCGGAAGGCCAAAAAACCTGACTCCGGAGCGTGAAATGAGGGCGTCCCTGGGATCCTCCCGTTTCAAAAAGGCGCCAAATTGAATTCCATGTGGCAAGACCGTCGGCACGTCCTTCAGGCTATGGATAGCGGCCCGGATTTTCCCGCCAAGGAGTGCTTCGTCCAGTTCCTTGGTAAATAACCCCTGGGGTGGTTCCCCGCTCTCCTCTCCCGCTTCGCGGGTGGAGAACTTGTCCCCAAGTGTTTTCACCACTTCCAACCTCACGTCTTCCTTGGGCCAAAGGGCCGCAATCTGGGCCCGGACAGCCTCCGCCTGGGCCAAAGCCAGTTGGCTTCCGCGCGTGCCAATGATCAGGCTCATCGATCAGCCCCGGTCCTTCCGGGAGGGATTATGGTTCAAGAAGATATCGTTCAGCATACGCGAGTAATCGAACCGATCCGCCTCATCGGACACTTGCTTCAAATTCACGGTGGGGTCGTGCAGTAGTTTCCCGATCAGGTCATGGGTCAAACGCTCAATCGCCTTTTTTTCTTTGTCCGGTAGGTCTCTGTTTTTTTCCAGGAATTCACTTAACTCAGCCTCGCGGACCGCCTCGAAATGTCCCCTTAGCCGGATGATGGTGGGGGCTAATTCCCTTTCCGAGAGCCAGGCGCATAGTTGGTCTACTTCCTCCCCTAGGATGGATTCCGCCTCTTCCACCGCCCTTTGCCTGCCGCCCTTGTTGGACTCGGCGATAGTCGAAAGATCATCGATGTTGTAGAGGTAAACCGACTCCAGCCTTCCGGCCCCGGGATCCACATTCCTGGGCACGCCGATATCGATGATGAAAAGGGCCCTTCCTTTGCGGTTTTTCATCAAACTTTCTAGGTCGTCACGCTTGATAATAAAAGGGCCACCGGCCAGAGAGGTCAACAGGATATCCACATCCCCCAGCCGGGCAAGGCCCTCGGAAAGTGGAAGGGCTTGGCCGCCCAGCCGGTCGGCCAGGGCTTTCGCCTTTTCCAGGGTCCGGTTGGCGATGAAAAAATCCCTGACGCCCGCGTCCACCAGGTATTTTGCGGTCAACTCGCTCATTTCCCCGGCGCCCAAAAGAAGCACCGGGTGCTTGGAAAGCGTACTAAAGATCTTTTTAGCCAAGTCCACGGCCACGCTGGAAACGCTGACCGGCATCCGCGCGATCTCGGTCTGGGACCTCACCCGCTTGGCCGCGCTGAAGGCCCGGTGGAAGATGCCGTTCAAAATCGCGCCCGCCATCCCGGCCTCCTGGGCTTCCCGGTAGGCCTCCTTCACCTGGCCCAAAATTTGGGCCTCGCCCACCACCATGGAATCCAGCGACGAGGCCACGCGGAAAAGATGTAGGAAAGCCTGGGGGCCTTCATAAAGGTAGAAGTACTTTTTAACCTCGGCGGGTTTCAGGCGATGGAGCCCGTTCAAAATTTCCCGGATTTCCCCGAGGCTGTCCTCCTCCCTTTGTGTGGAAAGGTAGAATTCCACCCGATTACAAGTGGAGAGGAAAGCCGCTTCCGGCGCGTGGGGTTTCAGCCGGGCCAGAACTTCCCTCACCTTTTCCATTTCCAGCGCGTATTTTTCCCGCACCGAAAGGGGGGCTGTCAAGTGATTCAAGCCATAGGCGATGAACTTCATGGTGAATTCCCTCAAGCGCTAAAAATGGGTTTGGGTCATCATGAAATAACGGACGCTCATGAAGATAAAAAGCGCAAGGAAATAACCGGCCATCACCAGAACCATGCTTTTTCGGCCGCGAAGCCTAAAGACCCACCGGAGCAGGAAAAAGCAGGCGTAAATGATGAGCACGAAAAAGGAGCCCAGGACCGTCGGATGAATGGAGGGGAGGTTACCGCCCTGGGATTCCCCCAGGCCTAGGCCCGCCAGCCAGAAAAGGAAGCCCAGGCCGATGTAAAAAACCGTCAGGCGGTCAAGAACTTCCAAAGCGGGAAGCCGGTAACTCCAACTCTTGATCCGGTGCTGTTTGATTTGGCCCTCATGGATCCAAAAAGCAACCCCCACGCCGAAACCCAGGGTAAAGAAGGAAAACCCGAGGAAGGTCAGGAAGATATGAATGGCGATATACGGGGTGACCGAGTAGGGTTCCAAACAGGGCGTTTGGAGGGTTCCGCCGAAGGAAATCGCGGATAGTAAAAAGATAAAAGGTGAAAAAAGGGATCCCAAGATGGGTACGGGGGTCTTGATTCGCCCGATCGTAAGGGCCAATGCTAAGGAAAAAGAGAAGGCGCCTAAAACGCCCGAAGCAGTGCCGAGGGGAGCCTGGCCTTGCGTCACCCAAAGCCCGGCCAGGGCGACGCCCTGGAGAAGGAGTCCGGCATGAAGCCAACGGGCCGCCTTTTGGTCGAAACCCTCATCCAGGCTTTGGTAATACCGGAAGGAGTTCCAGGATCCCCCGGCGTAAAAATAGGCCACAGCTGCGAAAATCCAGGTGATCCATGTCATGGGTGCCCTTCCTCAAAATGCGGTGCCAGCCACTTTACAACCGTTGGGCGCCTTGCACAACCCGCCCTTCCCTAAGGCCCTGAAATAAAAAACCCCCGGTGCGGGCCGGGGGTTGGGTGAAAAGGCGGGAACGGTAAGGTTAAAAAAGAGCCGTGGCGGCCGCTTGGGCCACGTTCATGATGGGCGTGGGCCAGAAGCCAAGGGTGACGGTGAAGATCACGCAAACCAAAAGCACTGCTTTTTCCAAAAGGTTCATTTCGATGGGGGAGGAATCCTTGGCGTCCGCCACCAGGGCCTGACGTACCACTTGGAGGTAATAGTAAAGCGAAACCACGCTGAAAACCATGCCCACCAGGGCCAGCCAAGTGTAACCCATGTGAACGGCCGCCCCGAACAGGTACCACTTCCCTGAAAACCCCGCGAAGGGCGGAACTCCCGCCAGGGAAAGGAGGCCCACTAAAAGCACTATCCCGATCAGGGGCGAGCGCTTCCACATGCCGGCGTAATCCGCGATCTCGTCGCTTCCCGTTTTGGAGGACACGATCACGATAGCCAAAAAAACCCCGAGGTTCGCGAAAAGGTAGACGAAGACGTAGAAAAGCACCGCGGTCAAGCCCAACTGGCCACCCGCCAGAAAACCCGTTGAAATATACCCCGCTTGGGCGATGGAGGAATAACCCATCAAGCGCTTGATGTTGTGCTGGGCAAGGGCCTCCAAATTGCCCAGGATGATGCTCATGGCGGCCAAAACCGCAAAAAGGCCTACCCAAACCGGTAGGACCGCCTGGGCAGAAAGCCCCACCCAGAAAAGGCGGACAAAGGCCGCGAACCCGGCGGTCTTGGACACGACCGAAAGGAAGGCCGTGACTGGAGTGGGCGCGCCCTCGTAAACGTCGGGCGTCCACATGTGGAAAGGGGCCAGGGAGATTTTGAAAGCCAGGCCGCCGATGACGAGGATGACGGCCAATGCCAGCATGGGAGAAAGGGTCTGGATACCCAGGCTTTTGGCCAGGTCCACGATCACGGTGGTGCCGGTGAGTCCGTAAAGGTAGGAGAAACCTAAAAGCAGGAGGGCCGAGGAAAATGCGCCCAAAAGCAGGTACTTCATGCCCGCCTCATTGCTTCCCTTGTCCTTCTTCATGAAGGAAGCCAATAGGTAGCTACTGATGGTGAGCGTTTCGAGGGAAATATAAAGCGTGACGATTTCCTGGGCGGAGGTGAGGGCCGAGGCTCCCGAGGCGGAAAACAAAAGGATGGCCAGGAATTCGGCCTGGTAATAGGTTCCGTGGCTCTTGAAATAACGGAAGGTCATAACCAGGGTGATCAGGGTCGCCAAAAGGATGACCCCTTTGAAGAAAAGGGCCACGGGGTCGGTTTTCAGGAAGCCCGCGAAGGCCTGCGCCGGCCCTGAAGCCGGACAAGCGGAGGCGGCGCAGCAGCCATTCAAACAGGCCAGGGAAATAAGTGCCCCCAAGGTTCCCAAACCGGCAATCCAATAAAGCAAGTCCTTGCTTTGTTGTTTGCCCCGGATCAAATCCAATAACAGGAGGACGATGGCCGTTCCCACCAGCCAAAGCTCGGGTAAAAAGGCGGAAACTTGGATCACTTGAAACCTCCGATGTGGTCGATCAGGGGTGCGATGGCCGCGTTGGAAAGGTCCACGAAAGGTTTCGGGTAAAGGCCGACCGCGAGGGACACCGCCAACAGGAAGGCAATAGGGAGTATTTCAATAAAGGTCCCATCCTTCGCTTCTTCCTTGATATGGGGGTCCTTGACCGGGCCGTAAAAGACGATTTGGACGAGCCGTAGGTAGTAAATAGCTGTCAAGACGATGGCGAGGATGGCCGTCGGGAACAACACTTGGAACACGTCAAAACCGCCATGGAACCCGCTACGGTAACTGCCCAGGAAAATAAGGAACTCCCCTACGAAACCGCTCAAACCCGGAAGCCCCACGTTGGCCATGGCCGCCGCTACGAAAAGCCCCCCCAAGACCGGCATGGCCGCCCCCAATCCGCCCAGTTTGGCCAGTTCCCGCGTGTGGGCCTTGCCGTAAACCGTGCCCACCAAGGCGAAGGTCATGGCCGCCACAATGCCGTGGGAAAGGGTCTGGATAACCGCGCCGTTCAAGCCCGCCACCTGCAGGGTGCAAATACCGAAAAGGATGGCCCCGCAATGGGACACGGAAGAATAGGCGATCACATATTTGAAGTCCTTTTGCTTCAAGGCCACGATGGCGGCGTAAAGGATGTTGACGATGGTGAGGAAAACCAGGAGCGGCAACCAATGCCTGGCGCCCAGGGGCAGGGCTGGCAGGGCCACGCGAATGATGCTGTATCCCCCCAGGCTTTTCAGGACGCCCGCGTGCAGCATGGAAGCCGCCGTGGGCGCCGACCCGTAGCCGTCGGGCGACCAGGTGTGGAAGGGGAAAACGGCCGCGATCACCCCGAATCCGAGGAAAAGCAGTGGGAACCAAAAGTTTTGGAAATCCGTGTTGAAACCCGTCTGGGAAAGGTCCCCCAAGACGCGGATGTCGAAGGTATGGACGTTGGAGGTGAAATACATGGCGAGGAAACCCACCAGCATAAAGGCCGACCCGGCCAGTAGCATCAAAGTGAGCTTCATGGCCGCGTATTCCTTACGCCCCGAACCCCAAATGCCAACTAAAAGGTACATGGGCAGCACGGCAAACTCATAAAAGAGGAAAAAGAAGAAGAGGTCCAGGCTGGTGTAGGCTCCCGCCACGCCCCCGACCAGCAGGGAAAAAAGCACGAAGTATTCCTTCACCCTCATGCTGATGCTCCAGGAAATCAGCGATCCTGCGAAATAAACGCAAGCCACCAAGAAAACCATGAGGGTACTCATGCCATCCACGCCCAAAAGGTACTGGATGCCAAAATTGTTGAGCCAGGGCACTTGCTCCACCAGTTGGAAACCCGCGGCAGTGGTTTGGTAAAGGGTGAAAACGCGGAAGGCCACCCCCAATTCGAGGGAGGCAGAAAAAAGGCTGATCCAGCGAGCCCATTTTTCGGGGGAAGCCATGATAAGAAAGGCCGCCAAATTGGGGATGAGGATGAAGCACGTCAGGATAGGCAGGAGGTTGGGACCCGCAGTTGGGCTATGGAAAAAGCCGAAAGCGGCCGCGAAGGGGACCATGATTGTGGCTAGCACCTGAACAGGAAACATGCGTTATTTCCTCCGGACGTTTAAAAGCTGACGCAAAAGAAAATCACGGCCACCGCCGCAAATATCACCAAGGCGTAATTTTGTACGTAACCGGTTTGGGTGAGGCTTAAAAGCCCTCCCATTTTTCGGTTGATCCAACCTGTTCCGTCCACCATGCCGTCATCGACCACTTCCTCGTCGAACCAACTGAAGATGGAGGCGAGGCGGAACAGGACGTTCTTGACCAGCCACCCGTACATTTCATCGAAATAATACTTGTTCTTGAGGAGCAGGTAGATGGGACGGAATCTTTCGGCCATTTTTTCCGCCGAAAAGACCTTCCAGTAGTAGAAAGACGCGGACAAAGCGATACCCGCCAACGCGACGGCTAGCGAGGCGAAAGCCATGGGCCAATTAAAGGCTTCCTCTTGGTATTCCCCGTAATGGAGAAACTTGGAATAGGCATCGAACCCGGGCCAATTCAACCAGCCAACGCAGATGGAGAGCAAGGCCAGGATCATCAGGGGGGCGGTCATGGAAAGGGGGGACTCATGGGCATGCTCAAAAGCATGGTGGTCGCGGGGTTCGCCTAGGAAAACCACGAAAAAAAGCCGAAACATGTAAAAGGCCGTGAGGAAGGCCGTGAAAACCCCCATGTAGTACAAAACGATGTGGCCTGGCACGGCACTGTGGTAAACCGCGTCCAGGATAGCATCCTTGGACCAGAAGCCGGCCAGCGGGTAAATTCCGGAAATGGCTAAAGTGGCGACAGCGAAGGTGAGCGCCGTTATCTTCATCTTCTTCCACAGCCCTCCCATGTTCCAAATATCCTGGCCATGGACCCCATGGATGACGCTCCCCGCCCCGAGGAACAGCAGGGCCTTAAAGCAAGCATGGGTAGTCAGGTGGAACATTCCGGAGGTATAGCCCCCGGCGCCTAGGGAAAGGATCATGTAACCCAGCTGGGACAGGGTGGAATAAGCCAATATGCGCTTGATGTCGTCCTGGGCAATAGCGATGGTGGCCGCGAAAATTGCCGTAAAACCGCCCACCCAAGCCACGACCGTCATGGAAAGGGGGTCCGCCGAAAACAAGGTGAAGGTACGGGCTACCATATAAACACCGGCCGCCACCATAGTGGCCGCGTGGATCAAGGCGGAAACGGGGGTAGGACCTTCCATGGCGTCGGGCAACCATACATGCAGTGGGAACTGGGCGCTCTTCCCTACCGCGCCGCAGAAAAGAAGGAGGGCGATGCCCGCGATGAAGGTCGTGGAATAAGTGTGGTCGGCTAAACCCTTGACAACGATATTTTGGACCTCAGCGAAATCGAAAGTCTGGAAAATCATCCCGATGGTGATGACGCCCATGAGAAAGCCCATATCCCCGATACGATTAACCACGAAGGCCTTCTTGCACGCGTCCGCCGCCTCCGGCTTGAAGTACCAGAAGCCGATCAAGAGATAGGAACAAAGCCCCACCAGCTCCCATCCGATGAAGATCTGGAGGTAATTATTGGCCACCACCAGCACCAGCATGGAAGCCGAAAAAAGGGACAAGTAGGAGTAATAAACCGAAAAGCGCTCGTCGTCGTGCATGTAACCCAGAGAGTAAACCTGGACCAAAAGGGAGACCAGAGTCACCACCAGCAGCATGTTGGAACTCAAGGGGTCGATTAAGACGCCCACATGGGCTTCCCAGGGT